>NZ_JAHCZE010000128.1:0-693 GCF_018501205.1 Campylobacter sp. 2018MI01
TAAAAGAAATTTTGAACACTCAAAAAATCAAACTTTATGAGATAGATACTAGTCTTATAACTGATATGAGTTATCTTTTTGATGGTGTTTTTTGGTGGGATTTTGAAGGTATTAATACTTGGGATACAAGCAATGTAACTGATATGAGTGCTATGTTTTATGATTGTTATAGTTTAAATAAAAAGATATTGTTTGATACTAAAAACGTAAAAACTATGAGAAATATGTTTGTAGATTGTAGAAGTTTTAATCAAAAGCTTAGTTTTAATACTAAAAATGTTGAAGATTTTTCAGGAATGTTTAGTGGGTGTAAAAGCTTGAACCAAACTTTTGATTTTGATATGAGTAGTGCGAAAAAATAGATGGAATGTTTTTTAAAAGTTGTGGCAAATTAGCCAATAATTAGACTATAAAGGATGGCTATGGAGTTAGTAAATTCAACGCTTAATTCGGTTACAAATTTAGGGATTTTAGTAAGCATGATTAAATTAAACAAAAAATATTGATAAAGTAAAAAATAAAGTTATTTAAAAAAAATTTAATTTCGTTTGTTTAGTTAAGTTTTAAGAGTTGTAAACAAACGAAATTCCTATTTTAAATTCTAGTTATTTTTAGTGGTTTTTTCTTCTTTATTATTCTCGTTAGATTTATCTAAATCTTGTTCATTTCGTTCTTTGCTTTCGTTGTTTGTTT
>NZ_JAHCZE010000129.1:0-667 GCF_018501205.1 Campylobacter sp. 2018MI01
TATTTATGCTTGCTCTAGTAGGTTTAACATTTGGAATTACACTCACAAGCTTGCTAGAAACAATTGGAAACAATGCGGCAAACGATAATTATATAAATAAAATAATTTTGCCTATAGTAATATTTCCAATTATTAGTCTATTATTTATTCATGCAAAAATTAATTATGTTTTAATTAATATTATATGGATTTGTACTATTACAATCTTTATTTTTAATTTAAATTTCAACTTTTATTCAATTTTAGGATTGGGTAAATACAAAGCTGATATTATTATTTCACAAAGCGACCTAAGTTTCAGCTATATTTTAAAAAAATATAAACAAACCCACGAAAACAATGTTGTACCTAAGTGTGAAAACCAAAAGCGAGTTTGTGTTTTAGATGATGGTAGATTAAGTATCAGTAATGTAGAAATTTTATTTGATTCTGGAAGCGTAGTACATGTTGAAAATATTTATAATCCAAATAAAGTTTTAAAAATAAAATCCGAAAATATAAATATAGAAAAAATCGATAAACAAAATAATAAATCTAACGAAACAAACAACGAAAGCAAAGAACGAAATGAACAAGATTTAGATAAATCTAACGAGAATAATAAAGAAGAAAAAACCACTAAAAATAACTAGAATTTAAAATAGGAATTTCGTTTGTTTACAACTCT
>NZ_JAHCZE010000130.1:0-647 GCF_018501205.1 Campylobacter sp. 2018MI01
GCGTAAGACATTACCTCGTTTTAATTTAAGAGATATTTTTAAAATTTACGGATTGAATATTCAATTTACACAATGGAAAAAGCATAGGGACTTTCGATTTAATGACAATAAGGATTTTGCAATTTTCCACCCAGTTGAAACGGCCATAATAACCACGTCAGAACTTGATAAATTTAGGAAGGTATTGGCAAACTCAAAGGCTAAAAAGAATATACTGATAACTACTAATGATTTACATGATTATCCCAAGGAAATATATAATAATGTTGATGCAGTGCTAATTTTGGATACAACAGCTGCAAATGAAGAGAATAAACAAACCTATGCCACGATAAAAGCTAATTTAGCAGCTGGTGGTAAAGAAGAACCATATTGAGTGTGGTAAGTCTTACTGATTATTTTAGACGTGAAACAAAAATCAGGGTAGTTACTTGTATTTGCTACTGATGGCAGAATATTAATGTACAGGGAGAAGCGCGTCTCTTTACAGGCGGTGGCTTGGTTACTTGGTCAATAGCAGACCGTCCGCTTATATAGCAGCAAATAAGATAACAGATTTCCAAAATACTAACAAAATTCCATTGGAACAGTTACGGATTGAAGTTGAATCAGTCGGCACAGAATCCGATTACATATCTGTATCCACT
>NZ_JAHCZE010000131.1:0-641 GCF_018501205.1 Campylobacter sp. 2018MI01
AGCACCTTAAAAACTCCATTCATTAACGCAATAATCTTTAATGCGTTTTTAAAGGTGCATTGCACCTTTAAAACTATTGTAATAATCTCATTACGTTTTGTTGAACAGCGTTAGCTTGGCTCATTGCATAAACTCCACTTTGAGCTAAGATTTGGTGTTTACTAAATGTAGCACTCTCAGATGCAAAGTCAACATCTCTAATATTACTTTCAGCTGATTTAACATTTACTTGAGTAACTGAAATATTATTAACAGTTGAAACAAGTTGATTTTGAACAGAACCAAGGTCACTTCTGATTGCTTCAAGAGCTTTTTGAGCTGATTCAGCAATATTCATCATTGCTTGTGCGCCTTTTAAAGTCATTACACCTGCAGCATAACCATTCTTATTATCTCCTGCATCAGTTGCTTGCCAATCATTAGCATTAAAGCCCATTGCATCTGCTGTTTCTCTATCTATAGTAGCATTAGTTTCTCTTAAGCTAACTGTTTTTTCAGAAACATTTTTATCATAGCCTATTGCACTTGTAACATCCATACTATGCAATTTATCATCAGCCCCAACATAATCTCTAGTAGCTTCTACAACTATGTCTTTACCATTAGTTGATGAAAAACTTAATCTTCCGAAGTTAGTCTTA
>NZ_JAHCZE010000132.1:0-626 GCF_018501205.1 Campylobacter sp. 2018MI01
AAAATTCTTCTAAATTATTTTTGTCTTTTAATTCTTTTTCTTTATCTTCATTTATTTTTAAAGAATTTGAGTTTTTAAATAATTTTATATCTTGCTTTAGTTTTCTTATGTGATTATTTTCTTCATTTATTGCGTATTCTTTTAGTCTTAAATCTATTTTAGGCTTTTTATCAATTTGATTTTTTTCAGTGTATTTATATAGATTTTCTAATTCTTCTAAATATTTTTCTTTACTCTCATTTAACATAAGTTCATCTAGCGTTAATGAACCATCTTTATTTTTATCCTTTAAAATAGTATCACTTAAATCCTTTGAAATAGTATTATGAGCTTCATACATTTCATCACTAATATCATCTCCTTTAGCATTAAGTTCTACGCTAGTAATTTGCAATAAATTATATTCATTTATCTCGCCATCAAGCCTTACTCCTAGCCTTGAGTTTAACATCTCTTCTTTGCTAAGCACTGCATTTTGGCTAACTTCTAAAAATTTATTAGCAATCTCACTAAACCAACCTGCTACATAATTAGCAGCGTCGCCTTTTAAAATAGTTTTTCCATTTTCTTCTAAAAAATCATTTTTATTAAAAAAGCTTTTTAAATCTTTTAAAGTATCTTTATCT
>NZ_JAHCZE010000133.1:0-608 GCF_018501205.1 Campylobacter sp. 2018MI01
ATGATTTAAACACTATAAGACTTGATTTTCATATAGAAAATAATATAAATCCAATAGAAGTGCTTAGCAAGCAAGATTTATTAATTGAGTATCCAAAATGGTTTAGAAGAGATGGCTATTACGGAATAAAAATAACTAACAATAAAAAAGATAAAAACTATCATCTACAAATAAAAAGCGCAATAAATTCAAAGTATGAATTAAAATTTAGAGGTTTAGCTAGAGAAGATGAAACAGGTAAAAAGCAAAAATTTTTAATTAATTATAAAAATATAAATATAGATGATAATTATTATGGAGATTTTTGTGTTTGGCATGATGAATATAAAAGCTTTAAAGCATCTTGTAAAAAAGATGAGATTATCAATATTAGATTTAGTTTTGAAACTTATAAATTTAGCTATGAAGAAATTAAAGATTTATTAAAAAATGTTTATTTATGTGAAGATAAAAACATAATTGATTTAATATATGCTTATGTAAATACAAAGTTTTAAAATGATAGTAATTTATTTAGATAATAAAATCAAAGGTGCCATAAATCAACTAATAAGCTATTTTTTAGAAGGCATTTTTGATAAAGATAAAACTTTGGTGGTGTTTAAATT
>NZ_JAHCZE010000134.1:0-557 GCF_018501205.1 Campylobacter sp. 2018MI01
AATCTAACAGCTAAATCAAACGAACTTAGCAGTGGAGATGGAGATTTAACTAAAAAGCTAGATGATAAAGGTAATGATGAAATAGCTCAAGCTTGTAAAGCTATTAATATATTCTTAGAAAAAGTAAGAATTCTAATAGCACAAGCAAAAGATATCTCAAATGAAAACGCTTCAATAGCAAATGAATTAAGCCACACAAGTCTTCAAACAGGTAAGCGTGCAGAAGAAGGTAGTGTAATAGTTACAGAAGTAGCCAATAAAGGAACTAATACTAAAGCAAACCTTGATAAAGGCGTAATTGGTGCAGCTAAAGGTAAAGATGAATTAAGTAATGCAAGTAAGTTTATAAAATCAGCAAACGATGCTATTAATTCATTAACTAATCAAATAAATCATAGTGCTGATATAGAAAGTGCTTTAGCTAGTAAGATTGAGCAATTAAGCCGTGATGCTGATAATGTTAAATCTATTTTAGAAATAATTAATGATGTAGCAGACCAGACTAACTTACTTGCACTAAATGCTGCAATTGAAGCAGCAAGAGCAGGAGAGCATGG
>NZ_JAHCZE010000135.1:0-550 GCF_018501205.1 Campylobacter sp. 2018MI01
GCTCCTCTTTTGGCCGCACGCTGAAACCCCAACTCAGCCAGGCCAGTTTTGAAAACAAACTTGCCGTTGAATTGCTGAAAATTAACGCGCGTCAGACGTTAAAAAGGCGGGTACTGGAAGATGAAGGGCGAACGATCGGCGCCAACCATCTGCCTGAGTGTTTACGCGAAAGAATGGCGCAGGCCCCCATTGCGGTAGTGGAAGATCCGATTGCGCATCGTCTATAACGACTGAGTGAAGAATATATCATCCGTATGAATCACTACTTCGCCCACGCCTACGGCGATGAAGCCGGTTGGCAGGCGTATAGTGAATATCTTCATCATGGACTGTTCGCTATTCGCCGCCGTCTGGGGTTGCAACGCTTTGCCGAACTGACGGACACGCTGGATAGGGCGCTGGCAGAGCAATTATCCAGCGGCAGCACCGACGGCCATATGGCATGGCTGGTTCCGCTACTTAACGAATATTACGACCCAATGTATCGCTATCAACTGGAGAAAAAAGCCGCGAATATCGTTTTTCGCGGCCCATGGCAAGACGTTGCCAA
>NZ_JAHCZE010000136.1:0-535 GCF_018501205.1 Campylobacter sp. 2018MI01
CCGGCAGTGAAACGATTTCTCATGGAATACTTCTGCGCAATAATCATCATCTGCCTTTTAACTTCATGATACTTGTCAAACTTATTACTGATGCGCTTACGTTCATCATAGTAAGTTGCCCTTTTCAACTCTAATTTAGGCAGTAAGTCATTAAGCCTGAAACGTTCAGCTTTAGGCATTCGTAACTGTCCGGCCTTGATCTGGTCAAGAATCATCGTTTTCCGTCGTGCTTTGAGTTCCAGAACATGGCCGCCGCTTTTTTTAATATGGCTGCGTCCAGACGTGCATCATACAATTCTTTCTTTAGCTTGATAATTTCAGCCTTCAGCCGCTCATTTTCGCTCAATTCTGATGATGTTGGTTTCTTTTCCGGGTGTTTTGGTGATTTCATTTGTTTTGGCTTCCTTCCCTTTTGATGAGGACGCAAAGCTTCTATACCACCCGTTTTAAATAGTGTCCTCCAATGGGATACTTGACCTGGAAGAAGATCAAACCTGGCAGCAACTTCAGCTATGGTTACCTCATGTGTTTGATA
>NZ_JAHCZE010000137.1:0-534 GCF_018501205.1 Campylobacter sp. 2018MI01
ACAACCACATCACTTGTAGTATTATCTACGCTAGGTGTATTTGTTTGAGTGTCAGCAACAAGTTTTAAGCTAGCTTCACCTTTAATATCAGTTCCAATTACATTAAATGTAAACTTGTAATCTCCAAAGTTATTGCAACCTAATTCTGGAACATATTTAAATTTACCATCAACAGCAAGAACTGAATCAGTTTTAATTAACTTATCATTATAAGTGATAAATACTTGCATTGATTGAATACCACCAGCATTAATCTCACCTTTAAATAAAGGATTAGCATCTACTGTAGTTGAACCATTGCTAATTTCTTTTAGGTTATTGTGATCGCCTGATTCATCACCTTCAAATATAGATACTTTAATTCCATTTCCAACACTTGGAACAATTACTTCAGGAGTTGTTGTATTATTAACCACTTCATCTTTAGCTGTATTTAAATCTAAACTAAATGAGTATTCTTTCATTTCTCCTGTTTTTAAGCTTGATAAATATACTTTATATGTTCCAACTTCCCAACCACTACCATCTACTCTG
>NZ_JAHCZE010000013.1:0-33624 GCF_018501205.1 Campylobacter sp. 2018MI01
TTTTCAAACTTAACTCAAATTCTTTTTCAAACTTAACTCAAATTCTTTTTCAAACTTAACTCAAATTCTTTTTCAAACTTAACTCAAATTCTTTTTCAAACTTAACTCAAATTCTTTTTCAAACTTAACTCAAATTCTTTTTCAAACTTATTGATTTTAAAGTTCCATTTGATTTACTTCACGCCAAGCTTCAAGCAAACCATTAGCAACTTTCATAACTTCATCTAATTTAGCAGTATCACTATCAATTATTACCTTACTAAGTGTGCTAATTTGATGAGAATAAAGCCCTTGTAAATAATAACTAACATCGCCTTGACTAAAGTCTAAATAGTTTAATAGCTCAACAAAAATTGCTGTGGCTTTTTTAATATTTTTACATTTGGCTTCTATATCGTTTTTTTCTATGGCTTTTTTGGCACGAGAGCAAAACCTAAGTATGCCCTCGTATAAAAGCTCAATCATTTTCTCATTACTCTCAATTGAAATATTGTTATGAGAATAACTCGCATAAGCATTACTTACCATTTATATTCCTTATTTATTAGCAAATGCTGCATTTGTTAAAGCTGTAATCGTTTGGCTTTGATTATCAAGCTTATTTAAAATAACATCATACATACTTAGTCTAGTAGCTAAAATCTCATATCTTTTCTCAATTTCTTCATTGGTTTTTTTGATTTCTTCATTTAGCTTTTTAACATCATCTTCTAAATTTTTATTATATTTAGTAAGAGTTCCATCAGTGCCTACCATACTATCTAAAGTATCTTTAAATGTTCTAAACACTCCTGTTTGCTCTGTTTTAATAGTTCTTATTGTTTTTTCTTCTAAACCAAGTTGTAATAACTTCTCGCTAGAACCACCTATTTCAAGTGCATTTTTTCCATCACTTGTAATAATAATATTATTTTCTTTACCTAATTTAGCTGTTACACCATCTATTTTCGCATCATTAATAGCTTCAATTAATTTATTTATATACTCTTCTTGAGTTACTTTGCTATCTTTTTCATTTAACTTATCTAGGAATTCTTTTTTAAAGGTAATTTCCTTACCATTTATCTTCAAATCCCCTTCAGCTAAAGCTACTTTTTGACTAATTGTCTTACTTGTAGTGCTTAATTCTTGGTATTTTACGCTACCTTGTAAGAAATTTTTAATTCCTTCGCTATTTTTCTTATAAGCTTCTTCAAATTTTGATTTTTTAAAAGTTAAAATTCCTTTTTCATTAAGCTCAAACCCCATACCAGATAAACTAATTCCATTTGAATCAGTCTTAGTAATCATTGATGATAACATTGTTTTTAGCTTACTTACTTCGCTAATTCCTTGCAAACTTCCTGCTGTTTTTTTCTCTTTATCAAAACCTGTTGAGGTAGCAAGAGAATTAACTATAGAATTATAATTCGTTGTAAAAGTAGTTAAATGCTCTGTTAAAGAATCTAAATCATCGCTTACTTTAAAGTTAGTAATACCTTCTTTTTTAAGAGAAATTTTTGCTCCAATTATTAAATCATCAATGGTATTTGTGCTTCTGCTAATCTCAATACCTTCATAAATAAACTTAGCATCTTGCGCTGTTTGAACATGATTTGATTTTGCATCAATTCCATCATACTTAGTTTGAGCAGCTTTTACATCTAATTCATTTATAAAATAATTCTCCCTAGAAGTTTCAAAAAATTCTTGAATTCCTTTCTTTTCATCTTCACTTAACTTACTGAAATCAGTAGCTTTATTTATACTAACTGCTTTTGTTTGATTAGTAGCACTATCTTTGTATGAAATATTTAATTCTTCTCCGGTATTTTTAATATATTCAACCCAGTTTTTTGTTTGTTGAGTCATATCATTTTTATCTTTAAATTCGGCAAAAACTGCTTTTCTTTGATCAGCACTTAATTTAGATAAATCTGTATCTTTATTAATAGTAAATTCAATATCCTTCTCAACAATTTTATCACCACCATTTGGGTCATTTACAAAAGCTTTATATGTTAATTTTTTTTCACTACTTAATTCAGAAACTTGTTTTTGAATATTTTCTAAGTATCCACTACCACCTAAAATAACTTTAGATGCGTCTAATTGCTCGTTAGCTTTTTTAAGCTCTGTTTTAGCAGCACTAGCATTTGCAGCGTCTAATAAACCAAGCTTTTTAAGAACTGCTTTTGAAAACTCTGCTGCATTAGGGTCGTCAAGTTTAAAAGCACTTCCAAATACTATTTCATTATCAACTCCTGCTTCTTTACTTGTAATCATAAGCCTATAATTATCATGACCTGTATCTAAAACCTTAGTGCTTACAAAATCGCTTAATTTTTTATTGTTTTCATTTGTAGCTGATAGAATTTTGTCATTTAAAGTTTGTAAAGAATCCCCTGAATTTACCTTAATAGTAAATGTTTGCTTATTTACAGAGATTTTAAACTCTGCTTCTTTTAGCATTTCTTTTTGACCATCACTTTTAATAATACCAACATCGTTAAATATGCCATAAGTTTCGCTAGAAAAAGAATTAGTCTGATAAGCGTCTTTTGTAGCAAGTTGCTTAACATTAATGTCAAAATCACTTACTTTAACACCCTTAGTAGTAGTCATACTAGCACTCTCACCTGTAGCATCTACTTTACTTTTAGAAAATGCTTCTCCTTCTACTAAAGAAGATATATCACCTTTAAAACTGCCTAAAAGTGTTGTTAAATCTGTTAAATCCTTTTGCTTTGCTTGTGTATCAGATAGTTTTTTATTAGGTATTGCTAATAAAGATTTTTGCTCGTTTGCTTTTAAAGCGTCATATTTTTCTTTAAATTGAAATTTATTAGCTCCTGCTATTAATCCTAAACCTGTTCCCATATTTAACTCCTTTTAAATTCTTTAAAGCAATTAACTCTTTTTATCAAAAATAATTCCTATTGCTTCTTTCATACTTTCACTAAGCTTAATTACTTCTTCATTTGGAATTTTACGAATAATTTGACCTGATTTTGTAGCGATTACATCTACATACATTTGATTGATTTTATCGTTATAACCAAATCTTACATCAGTTTGTAATTCTTCCATATTTTCATTTAATTTTTTAATAGATTCATCAAGCTTTTCTTTTGTTATTTCCTTGTTTATTTCTTCATTTTTTTGCTTACCCGAATTTGTTTCAATATGAGTTTGCTCAACTGGGCGCATTTTAGTTGTTTCTGCACTAGCTTTTAGTTGAGTATCATATTGAGAACTCGCTGCTTTAAAAATCTCCATTACTATCTCCTTTTAATAAGCTTTTTTCTAAATCGGCTAAAGTTTAAAAAACTTCATAGCTTTTGAAAAATTTTTCATCATTTTCTAATAATTTTAAATCTATTAATTTATTTATTACATCTTTATTGCAATCAGTTGTGCTAGGCCATTTGCTTAAATAGCCATCTATTTCGCCTTTTGAATACGCTGCAACCAAAATCCCATTATCATCTATTTTAATATCAGTGCTAGGGTCGTAATTATTAAACGCTCTCCAAATTAACATATAAGGATTATTTAAATTAACTCCTTTATCAAATAAAACAACAATCCCACCTAAGTTATTTTTACAAGCATTATAAATAGTGTCTAAATTATGCTTTCTATCTAAACTTATACAAGTAATTTGTGTTTTTGCTTCTGGATAGAAAATGTTGTATTCGCATAAACCAAATTCTTTTAAATCATCTAATAAATTTTTAAGATTTGGTTTAAAACTTGTTTTATCCATTTCTTGTTTTTCTACTTTAAAGGTATGAGCTTTATAAGTAGATTTTGAAGTAGCGTCAAGCCCTAACTTACCACCCATACCTAATTTAGTGCTAGAATGATCTAGTTCATCACATAATCCATAACTTAATAATAATTTTTTAGGAGAGAAATTATTTAAAATATATTCTGTAATTTTAGGATAATCATTTAGATTAGGTGCATTCTCATCTACAAAAATAGCATTTTTTACAAAACTCATCTGCCCTACTCCCCAAAATGCGTGCATATTAGCTAATGCTAAGCCATCATAATTGCTTTTTACTTTAGCTAAAATTAGATTATGAAAAACACCATTTTCAGGCATACAATAATCAATCAAATCAGGGCAAGTTGTCTTAAGTAATGGTAAAAATATTCTCTCTGTTCCATACCCCATCCACTTATCCTCTAAAGGTGGTTTACCAACTACGGTTGCATTATAAATTGGCTCATTTTTGCCTGTAATTTTTGTAATTTTCATAACAGGAAAATTACCTTGCGGAGTATAAAATCCCGTATGATCGCCAAATGGACCTTCAATAGCAAAATGATTTACATCAATTTCGCCTTCTATTACAAAATCACTATTACTTGGAACATACAAATCATTAGTATCACATTTAACTAATTTTGCTCCTTGTTTTTTAATAAATCCATAAAGCATTAATTCAAATATACCTTTAGGCAATGGTGCTTGAGCACAAAATATATGAAGTGGGTCATCGCCTATTGCAATAGCTATTGGCATTTTTTTATTTGCAGCTTTATATTCGTAAAAGAAATTATTAGCATCTTTATGAAGTTGAAAATGCATTATCAAATGCCCTTCATCTAATACTTGCAAACGATACATTCCTAAATTATTTTGCTTACCATCAAGACTTTTGGTATAAACCTGACCCATCGTAATAAATGCACCTGCATCTTTTTCCCAAGTTTTAAGGATTGGAATTTGATTTAAAGAATATGTTTTTTGCTTACAAGGTGCGTTTTTGTTTATTTCTCTTTTTGGAGCTATATTTTTTAAAGAAAATAATTTATTTGCAAGGTTTAATTTAGCACCAAATGTAGGTGGAATATGTAGCTTTAATAAGCTCTCAATCTCATCTGCAATCTCATCAGGATTTTTACCTAAAACCAAATTAAGTGCTTTGCTATTTGCAAAAACATTCATAATAATTGGCATATCATAATTTATATTGCCTTTTTTTGGATTTGTAAATAACAAAACTTTTGAATCACTCTTTTTAGCTTCTAAATAAGCTAAATGAGCGATTTCTAACTCAACATCTAAAGGTGTATTTATAATCTTTAAAAGATTTTCTTTTTTTAATTTTTCTATATAATTTTTCATAGCATTTCTTTTAATAATTCTTCATTTTCAGCTAGAATTTCTAAAGCTCCGTGTTTTATAAATTCTTTTGCTAAAACTACCCCAAAATCACTTGCATTTGCTTGATTAATCTTTCTTTGCATTTTTATAATTTTACTAGCATCAATTAAGCCAATAATCGCATTTACGCAAATAATCTCATCATCAATAAAAGCTGCATTAATTCCTATTGGAGCACCACAACCACCATTTAAAGTAGCAGTAAAATCACGCTCAATTTTGCATAATAATGCTGTTTTAGGGCAATTTAATTTAGATACAAGATTTAACACCTTTTCATCATTAATACTCTCAATCGCAACAGCACCTTGACCTGCTGAAGGTATCATAATTTTTGTATCTAAAATCTCATAATTTAACTCATCTAAAAGATTTAATCTCTTAAGTCCTGCATAAGCTAAAACTATCGCATCAAATTCGCCATCTTTTAATTTTTTAAGTCTAGTTTGTAGATTTCCCCTTAATGAGTGAATAGAAAAATCATCTCTAATTAATCTTAATTGCATTTGGCGGCGAAGACTTGTTGTGCCAATTTTTGCACCTTGTTTTAGTTCATTTAATGATTTTTCATTTCCACGAAAAACCACAACATCATTAGGAGTTTCTCTTTTGCAAATACTAGCAAGTTTAAAATCATACGCCAAACTTGCCCCAACATCTTTTAAAGAATGAACGCTAATTTGTGCGAGCCCATCGTGCATTGCGTTTTCTAATTCTTTAATAAATAAATTCTTCCCACCAATTTTTGCTAAAGGAGTATCTAAAATAACATCTCCTTTAGTGCTAAGCTCTAATAATTCTATATTTAAACTAGGCTCAATTTCTTGTAATTTTGCCTTTACAAATTCGCTTTGCCATAAAGCAAGTAATGATTTTCTAGTAGCTATTTTCATATTTTTCCTTTAAGATTGTTGTTTTATTCTGCAAACTAATGCTTCTTGTAAAAGTGTTCTTGCAACCACTTTTTCTTCTTTTACCATTTTGATATTGTCGCCTAAATCTTCAAATATTTTATATTCATCTTTATTTATTCTAATGATTACATTAGCATTTGGGTCATAATCAAGTATTTTTTTACTAACTACTTCTAAGACTTGTTCGTTTGAAATAGTAACGATTACTGCTGCACTTGTTTTAATACTAGCATTATCAAAACTTGTATTTTGCTCTGCACTAGCATAAAAAACATTTTCTCCCCTACTTTGTCCAAGCTCAACTAAACTCATATCATTTTCTAGCACGATATAAGGAATGCCTTGAGTTTTTAATCTTAGCACAACTTCTTGACCAAGTGAGCCATATCCAAATATTACAAAATGTCCGCTCATTGATTCAATCTTAGGAGCTACGGTAATTATCTCATCATTAGTAATACTTGCAAGAGATTTTATATTTTTTAAAATAAAAGGAGATAAAACCATACTTAAAATTACTGATAAAGTAAGCATTTGAGCTGTATTTGTATCTAGCATTTTATTTGCAACCAATAAAGTAAATATCGCTAAAGCAAATTCTCCAATCTGACTAACGCTTAATGCAGTTTTTAACGAATCACTTTTAGTGCTTTTAAGACTTAATAATAAAAATATACATAAAGTCTTAATTAGCATAATACCAATTGTAAGTGCAATTATTATATACCAATACTGAATGATAATATTTATATTAATTTGAAGCCCAACGGTTATGAAGAAAAATCCTAATAACAAATCTCTAAATGGGATTAAGTCAGCTTCTATTTGGTGTTTAAATTCAGTTTCTGCTATCATCATTCCTGCAATAAATGCACCAAGTGAATATGAAAACCCAAAAAATGAAGCTAAAAACGAAGCACCAACGACAGTGAAAAGTATCGTTGCTATGAATATTTCTTGAGAATTTGTTTTTAATACAAAATAAAGCACCCTGCTATAAATATATTTTCCAATCAAAAATAATAATAAAAGCACAATAAAAGCTGATATTAAAGTCTTAACAACTAAAGTGCTAATTGCAACTCCATCTTGATTGAAAATATCAATCATCAATAATAGTGGAATTACTGCAATATCTTGAAATAATAATATTCCTAAAGCTTTTCTTCCATATCGCTGATTTATGTCTTGATTTTCATTTAGTATTTTTAGAACTATTGCAGTTGATGAAAGTGAAATTGTAAAGCCAATAATTAAAGCAATATCATCAGCTATATTAAATGCGTGGTGCAAAATTACTGCAAATACAATTCCACATATTCCCATCTGTAAAGCACCATTTATAAATACATCGGTTTTCATAGTTAAAAGGTGTTTGATAGAGAACTCAAGTCCTATGGTAAACATTAAAAATACTATTCCAAATTCTGCAATGTGGCTTAATTGTTCTGAAGTGGTTACAAAAAATACTTCTTCAATAATAAAGCCAGTTGCAATATAACCAATAATTGTTGGTATGCTAAATTTTTTAAGCACTACATTTAAAATAATCGCAATAGCACTTGTAATTAAAAATATTTCTAAGAACTCTTGCATTAGCTACTACCTTTATCATCATAAAATATCACATCATATTTTTGATTTTGTTTAATTAAGGCGTTTTTCTTAGGCTTTTCTTTTAAACCACTTAGCATTTCTTCATAATCTGCTATTTGACTTTTAAGCTCTAAAATAATGCTAACTCCAGCTAAATTTACCCCCAAATCCCTTGTAAATCTTAAGATTAATTTAATTCTATCTACATCTCTTTGCGAATACATTCTAACCTTTCCACAGGTTCTATTAGGCTCAATCAAGCCTTCTCTTTCATATTGTCTTAGAGTTTGTGGATGAATATTTAATTGCTTTGATACTACAGAAATTAAAAATACCGGTTCATCATAGTGCATATTTCCTCCTTTTTATAAATAATCTTTTAAAGCTTTAACTAACTTATCATCAAGCGTATTAATATCAGGTAAAACCACCTTAGCTCTTAAGAATAAATCCCCTTGATTTTTAGAATATGAATTATAAATTCCCCTACCTTTAACACGGATTAATCCACCATTTTTTACATTTTCTTTTAAAGTTACTTTTAAGCCTTGCTCTTTTGGAGTATCAAACTCAACTTTACCGCCAAATAAAGCTATTTTTAAAGGAATTTCAAGTTCTTTTGTCAAGTCATCTCCATCACGCTCATACTCTTTTGAATGCTCTATTTTAATAGTTGCTTTTAATGTTAGATTGTCTTTTTGCATAGTTATTTCTTGATTATTTAATACGCCTGATTTAATCTCTACATCAAAACTAACACCCCTTACATTAATGCTCCTAGTAGTTCCTAAAACAGATTCTAAAAAGCTTATTTTTAACTCAACTTGAGCTGGTTTATTATAAGACCTACTTTGCCCTGCTCCAAAACCAAAATGAGAAAATATATCCTCAAATCCACCACTAAAACCGCTTGAATTAAAATTAAAGCCATCAAATCCACCAAAAGAAGGATTATCATAAGCTCTTCTTTTATCTTCATCGCTTAACACTTCGTAAGCTTCGGTAATTTCTTTAAATTTCTCTTCAGCACCCTTATCTTTATTCACATCAGGATGATATTTTCTAGCTAAACTTCTATATGCTTTTTTTATTGTGTCAGTACTTGCGTCTTTTTTAACGCCTAATATGTCGTAATAATTCTTCATCTTTTAATCCTATAATAATAAAAATTTTTGAGTAATGTTAGCTAGTTAAGCTTAATAGAGTTTAACCACTTACTATCAACTCTTAAATTATACTTAAAGGAGTAAAAATGCAAAAATGTATATTAGTAATTACCGATGGTATCGGATTAAACGATAGATTAGAATACAATTCTTTTTATCACGCAAAAAAACCAAATTATGATTTTTTAAACCAAAATGCAAAATTTTCAAGACTTAAAACAAGTGGCAATGCAGTAGGTCTTCCAGATGGTCAAATGGGAAATAGTGAAGTAGGACATATGAGTATTGGAAGTGGTAGGGTTATTTATCAAAACCTAGTTAGAATTGATAACGCTATTAAGGATAAAAGCTTAGAAAATATTAGTATTTTAAAAGACTTTTTGAAAAAATATAAAAATATTCATATAATAGGTTTATATAGCGATGGTGGAGTGCATTCAAGTTATATTCACTTTAACGAAATTGCTAAAATTGCAAGCGTTAATAATAATATTTTTATGCACTTAATAAGCGATGGAAGAGATGTTAAACCAAATTCTTTTAAAGATTTTATAAAAAATAATCCAAGTTTTATAACTCCAAGCAGTATTTCAGGTAGATTTTATGCTATGGATAGGGATAATAACTTAGATAGAACAAATGAATATATAAATATGCTTTTTAGTAAAGCAAATAAAAGTGATTTAGAACAATACATAAATGATAATTATGAGAATAAAATTTATGATGAGTTTTTTAAGCCACTTAATCTTGGTTTTGATGGCATTGGTAAAGATGATGGAGTTATTATCATTAATTATAGAAGCGATAGAGCAAGGCAAATTGCAAGTGAGCTGAAAAATCGTTTGAGTAAAAATCAAGTTTTGTGTATGTGTGAATATGATGAAAAACTTGACTTAGGCGTGATTTTTCCAAAAATTGATATTAAAAACACCTTAGCTGAAGTCTTAAGCAAAAATAATTTAAGGCAATTTCACACAGCAGAAACAGAAAAATATGCCCATGTTAGCTTTTTCTTTAATGGCGGGGTAGAGAAAGAATTTCTTAATGAAAAGCGTGTATTAATCCCAAGCCCAAAAGTAAAGAGCTATGATGAATTACCGCAAATGAGTGCTTATTTAGTTTGTGATGAAGTAATTAAGGCTATGAATGATGGTTTTGATTTTATAGTAGTTAATTTTGCAAATGGCGATATGGTAGGTCATACAGGAAATTATGAAGCTTGTATTAAAGCGGTTGAGTGCGTTGATGAATGCTTAGGCAAAATCATTAAAGCTTGTAAAGAAAATAATTATGCTATGCTACTAACTTCAGATCATGGAAACTGCGAAGATATGAAAGATTTAAATGGCAATATTTTAACCAATCATACAACTTATGATGTTGGTTGTTGGCTTTATAATTATCATAAAGATAGTAATTTAAAAGATGGCTCATTAGCAAATATTGCTGCTAGCGTGCTAAAAATACTAAATTTAAATAAGCCTAGCGAAATGGAAGAAGCTTTATTTTAAATCTTTATTCCTAGTTCAAATTCTTTAAAAAATTAATGGAATTTGAATTAGGATTTTAATAAATTTAAATATATTTTATTATTATCATTTTTTAATCATCATAAACTATATCCGATAAAACTGCATATTTTAACAATTCAATATAACTTGTTTTCATTTTAATTCTCCTTTTAATTTATTTAAATAATTTTTATAAACATCATTAGAGCAACTACCACTGCTAGAATAATTACCTAAATCAAGATAATAATTATCAACAAATAACCTAGCAAAGGAATTAGAAATTCTATCAAAATCAGGATGCTCTGGGATTTTTAGTCCTCTAAAAGACATATATGATTTTGCGTAACTACAATCCACAAAATAACCATAAATATCATAATTTATTAGCTTATCTTTACTAAGTCTAGTTGGTAATTTTGAAGCCTCTTCTTCAAAGCGTTTTTCATATTTTTTATAATCTTCATATAATTGCACTTCTTTATCAACTATTAAATTTACACTTTTAAAAAACTTACCATCTATCGTATAGTTTTGCTTTTCAATTGTGCTTAATAATAAGGTATTTGGTTTTTTAAGTTCTGTTACTTCGTGTTTTGGACTTTGCTGTAAATTAAAATGACTTATTAATAATATTCCGTGAAAAGCAATCATTAAAAATGAGAAAAAATAAAAGATAACTTTAATAAATTTTTGATTTTGTTTCATTATTAACTTATAAAACCACCAAATTAATAGTGAAAATACAATTGGTAGTAATAGTTGTAAAACTACAAATCCCCCACCGATATCTCTATCAATAAGCCCAACTCTTATAACCAAATAAAAAAATAAAATATATAAAGCTATTATAAATCTAGGATAAAGGTTCATTCCTATAAAAAATGTAAGGGCAAAAAGCGTAGGATAGGTAATAAAAAATGGCACATAATCTATAGGAATTAAAATACTAATAATCCCACTAGCTAAACCATGTAAATTATCTAAAAAATATGTTAGATATATTAAAAACTCATTCATATCCTACCTTTAAAATAAAGTTAATTTAGTAATAATACATTCTTTATTACACTAAATCAAACCAAAAATCTTAAGCAAAACAATAACTAATCTAATAACAAAATAAACACAAGCTAACTGCAAACCAAATATAACAACTTTCATAAAAGGATTGTAGTATTTGTTAAAAAATCTAAAAGCTTTATCATAGTATTTATAAAAAAATCTAAAAATATTAAAACCACGCACGCCGTATTTTTTATATATTGACAATTGTTTTAGAAGTAGTTCTGTTTCTTTTACATGTTCTTTGAAAAATTCCTTCTCGCGTCTAAAAGCATCAAGCAAATCCTCATAATACCATGCACAATCATGATAAAACTTCTTTGGTATATCATTTATCATAGTTATATTTTCATTTTTCATAATCTCTTTACAAGTAGCATGAACAAAACTATGACTAGGATTATCGCTTACTATCACACGCACTGCACCTGATGTCTCTCGTGCAAAACGCTTTAAAAGAGTCTCATACATAATTTCAAATTCCACATAAGCTTTGTATTCTTTTGTATCATGTAATTCTTTGTTTAAGCGAGAGCTAAATATATTATAAATATCAACACACTTAAACATATCGCTTTTCAAGGTTTTTAACAAGCTTTGCTCGTCTATATCAAAAACCCTTATAAAAGCGTTTTTCAAGCTTGTATTTGTATCAATATCCAAAAACTTTAAAGCGATAGTTTTATCAATACTTCTTGTATCTTTTATATCATTTACCCCTTCGCAAAAAACGGTGTATTTATTAAAAACTCCAAGATATCTTAAATCTAAATGCTTTGCTATATAATCAAAATACCCTGTATCATCAGCAATATCCAAAATCTCGTTTGCCTCATCTAATGATAGTTTTGTTTGTTCTAACTTTTGTTTAGTTATCTCATCTAAAACATATATTTTTCCTCCGTAGCCTTTACAAGCTAACAAAGCATCTTTTACTACGCTAAAAATTTCATCTTTACTAAGCAGTGATTTATCTTTAATGTCTAAAACTCTACATATATAATCATACCCTATTACATTAAAGTCTTCTTTGTTATCTTTAATAGTAGAATCAAGCACTTTTATGTCTAAAATCTCATAGATATAATCATACATCTCGTTTCCAATCATCTCGTGCAAATTATAATCTATCACAAGCTCTATAAAGGTATTTTGATACCACATAATATACACAGCCTTGCTAAGATAAGCATGATCAAACTCTGGGTCTTCATAATGATAGCATTCAAGCAAAAAACACTCTTTATCACTATCAAATAAAAACTTTTTTCTTTCTGGAATAGTTTTATACCTTCTATTGTAAATGTTAAAGATTTTAGATAATTTATATTTTTCATCAAGTTCTTTTGTGATTACTACATTTTCAAAAGCCATTTTTACCCCACTTTTTATAATATTTTAAAATAATACTATTTTTATATTTTAAAATCATTGTATTTTTTAAATACCTTTAAATAGAATATATAATATGAAAAATATCAATAAAAATATCTAAAGCATTTATTTAAATTCTACTAATTTTAAAGAATTTAAAACAAGATTTGAAAGCTAAAAAATGTAGTTAAAAATTATAAATGTATTGTGATATTAATAATAAATAAGGGGATTATATCCCCTTATAATTAGTCGTTTTTATGAATTTGTAATTTTGCTCTTGAATAAAGTCCCGTTCCAACAGGTATCATTCTACCTAAAACAACGTTTTCTTTTAAGTCTTCTAAATAATCTACTTTACCAGTTACACTAGCTTCAGTTAATACCTTAGTAGTTTCTTGGAACGAAGCAGCCGAGATAATACTATCACTGCTAACTGACGCACGAGTAACACCCGTTAAGCGTGGTTCTGCAATAGCTGGACTTCCACCAAATTTCATAACAGCTTCGTTTTCTTCAGCAAATCTACGCTTACTTACTACATCGCCTACTATAAACTTAGTATCTCCACTATCTATAATGGTTACTTGTCTTAACATTTGTGAAATAATAATTTCTATATGTTTATCACTAATTGCAACGCCTTGTCCGCTATAAACTTGCTGAATTTCGCTAATTAAATAATGGTGCAATGCTTTCTCGCCTAATATTCTTAAAATATCATTACTTGTAATTGTTCCATCAGTTAAACGCTCACCTGCATGAACCATCTCACCATCTCTTACTTGGATTTGGCTATGGCGGTCAATTGTATGCTCAACTAAATTGCCATCAGCACCTTCTATAGTAATAACTTGACGCATACGGCTAGCTTGACCTAGTCTTACAATTCCATCAATCTCAGCTAATGTAGCAGGGTTTTTAACCTTTCTTACTTCAAATAATTCAGTAACTCTTGGAAGACCACCCGTAATATCCTTAGACTTAGTTGCTGCCTTTGGAGTTTTAGCTAGAATTTGAGCTACTTTTACCTTTTCATTATTATTTACATAAATAACGGTTTTTGATTCTAGTTGATATCTGATTGTGCTTCCATCATCTTTTGTAATCACAATAGCAGGTTTCATACTAGCAGGTAAATATTCATTAACTACTAAAGAACTATTTCCTGTTAATTCATCAGTTTGCTCTTCAACACTAAAGCCTGGTTCAATATCTACAAAGCTTACAACACCATCACTCTCAGCTATTATAGGGTTATTATATGGGTCCCATTGAGCTATTATATGGCTTTCATTACTTGCATCTGTAACTATTAAATCATTAGCGTTTTTAATTATTTCATTACTTCCAAATTCTATTTTAGATTTTCTTGGAACATAATGGCGAATAGCTTCTCTATCATTTCCATCTGAAATAATTACAAATAAACCTTTTTCATTAACTATATGACCTTTTTTAAGCTCAATTTTTTCTAAACCATCGCTTTTTTGAATGTAATAGTTTAATTTACCAACCGCATTTGCTCTAATATCTTGAGCTACTGGTGCTCCATCTTCTATTAGTAATTCTGATGCGTAAGGAATACGTCTTGGAATGTTATAGTCTTCTTTAATAACTTCAACTATACTTTCATTTTCAACAACTTTATCACCTTCTTTATAAGGTAAATAAAGCTTTCCTAATAAGTTTCCGCTAACACCAGCTAATTCGTTGATTTTTGCAACATCGTGTTTTCTTAAAATATATTTTTGCTCTTTTTTACCTGATTTTACAACTATAGTTATATCATCATGCGCATTAATATATGAAATACTTCCATCAAATGGAGCTTTAATCTTAGGCTCAACTAAAAGGATATTTGCATTTCTACGATTTGCGATAATTTGTTTGCCTTCATTATTTTTATAAGTTTGAACATTATAAAATCTTATGAAACCTTCTTTCTTAACTTCTACTTGTCTATCTTGCATATCAGTTGTAGCAGTTCCCCCGCTGTGGAAAGTTCTAAGTGTTAGCTGAGTTCCTGGCTCACCGATTGATTGAGCTGAAATAATACCAACAGCTTCACCAGTTTTAACCAACTTACTTTCAGCAAGGCTAATTCCGTAGCACTTAGCACAAATTCCTTTTTTAGCTTTACAAGTAATTGGAGTTCTAATTGTAACTGATTTGATATTGCTTTGAACAATGCTTTTTGCTTTTACTTCATCAATTAATGTGCCTTCATTAAATAATACTTCATTGCTAATTGGATCAATAACATCATCAGCTAAAACCCTACCTATAATTCTATCGTGTAAGTTTTCAACTACAACACCATCAGCAGTAATTTCACTAACTTCTATACCTTCGTGAGTTCCACAATCATTCATAGTGATTTTCACATTTTGAGCAACATCAATTAGCTTTCTTGTTAAGTGTCCTGCACTTGCGGTCTTTAACGCAGTATCGGCAAGACCTTTTCTAGCTCCGTGAGTTGAGATAAAGTATTCAAGAACATTTAGCCCTTCTCTAAAGTTTGAAGTAATTGGTGTTTCAATAATAGAACCATCAGGTTTAGCCATAAGACCACGCATAGCTGCTAGCTGTGAAATTTGAGCCGTTGAACCCCTAGCACCTGAATCAGCCATCATATAAATTGAGTTAAATCCTGCTTTATCGTTTTTCATTAGATTAATCATATTTTTTGATAATTCATTATTAGTATTTTTCCAAATATCAATAATTTTATTGTAACGCTCACTAGCAGTGATTAGACCTTGGTTAAATGAATTTTGGATTTCTCTTACTTTTGCTTTTGCATTTTCTATATTATCACTCTTTTCATCAGGAACAATAATATCAGCAATAGAAATTGAAATACCAGCTTTTGTAGCGTATTCAAAACCTAAATTCTTAAGATTATCAAGGAAACTTGCACTAATTTCTAAGCCACCATTTTTATAAACATAATCAACTAATGCTCCGATATCCTTTTTCTTTAAAACCTTATTCCATAATTCTTCAGGAACAAAATCAGGTAAAATTGATTTGATAATTAAACGACCCGCAGTAGTTTTAATACTCTTACCATTTACAACTGATTTGATTGTAGCGTGAATATCAAGTGAGCCTGTTTGCATAGCCATTAATACTTCATCAACACCAGTGCAAATCTTATTAGCACCTTTTGCATCTGTTTTTTCAAGCGATAGATAATAAATACCTAAAACCATATCTTGTGATGGAACTGTTATAGCCTTACCACTTGCAGGTAATAAAATATTCATTGAGCTTAGCATTAATATCTTACATTCTGCTATTGCTTCTTGGCTAAGTGGAACATGCACAGCCATTTGGTCGCCGTCAAAGTCAGCGTTAAATGCAGCACAAACTAAAGGGTGTAACTGAATAGCTTTACCTTCAACTAGCACCGGATGGAAAGCTTGAATTGAAAGCTTGTGTAGAGTTGGTGCACGGTTTAGCATTACAGGATGATCTTTTACTACTTCTTCTAAACATTCCCATACTTCGTTAGTCTTTTCGCCTATCATTTTATGAGCTTGTTTAACCGTAGTTGCATAACCTTTTTCTTCAAGTTTAGCTAATAAATGTGGTTTAAATAATTCTAAAGCCATTTGTTTAGGTAAGCCACATTGATCCATTCTAAGTTTTGGGCCAACAACAATTACACTACGACCTGAAAAGTCAACACGCTTTCCAAGTAGGTTTTGTCTAAAGCGTCCTTGCTTACCCTTGATGATTTCAGTAAGTGATTTTAGAGTTCTTTTATTCGCACCTTTAGCTGCTCCTGTTTGTTTTCTAGCGTTATCAAACAATGAATCAACAGCTTCTTGAAGCATTCTCTTTTCGTTTCTAATAATAATTTCAGGCGCATCAAGTTCAATTAATCTTTTTAAACGAGAGTTTCTGTTAATTACACGGCGATATAAATCATTCACATCAGAAACAGCAAATTTTCCACCATCTAAAGACACTAATGGGCGTAAATCAGGTGGTAAAACAGGTAAGCATGTAATCATCATCCATTCAGGGCGATTTCCTTCTCCACTTTGAGAACTTGCTAAAAAGCTTTCTACAATTTTTAATTTTTTAATAATTGCAGGTTTTTTTGATTTTGGAGCTAGTTCGCAAGCTTCTTTTAATTCTCTTACCATATCTACTAAATCAAGTTCAGCTAATAAATCATGAATTACTTCTCCACCCATTCTAGCTTTAAAGCCAGTATCTTCATATCTTTCATTTAAAGCTTGGAATTGTTCTTCGCTGATTACGCTATATTTTGTAACTTTTTTATTATCATCATAAGTTGCAGTATGCGCATCTCCAACAGCTTCTACAATATATGCTTCATAGTATAAAACACGGCTTAAATCTTTTGTAGAAATATCTAAAAGCGTTGAAATTCTTGCAGGTATTGCATTTGAATACCAAGTATGAGCCACTGGAGTAACTAATTCAATATGACCCATTCTAGTGCGGCGAACTTTACTTGTAGTTACTTCAACTCCACATTTTTCACATTTAACGCCTTTAAAACGCATTTTTTTATATTTTCCGCAAAGGCACTCATAATCTCTAATTGGCCCAAAAATCTTAGCACAAAATAAGCCGTCTCTTTCAGGCTTAAGTGTGCGATAGTTTATAGTTTCTGGTTTTTTTACTTCACCAAATGACCATGAACGAATAGCCTCAGGGCTAGCTATTTTAAACCCTATGGCATCAAATTGACTTGGTTTTTCTTCTTCGTTAAGTTGGATTTTTTTATATTTCTTATTCATCATCATTATCCTCTTTATAAATCTCAACATCTAAAGCTAAAGATTTTAGCTCGTTTGTAAGAACAAAAAATGTCTCAGGAATTCCTGCTGAAGTTACATTTTCTCCTTTTGCAAGTGCTTTATACGCTGCAAATCTTCCATCAATATCATCAGATTTAATAGTTAGCATTTCTCTTAAGGTATGTGCTGCACCATAAGCTTCTAATGCCCAAACCTCCATCTCTCCAAATCTTTGACCTCCGAATAATGCTTTACCACCAACAGGTTGTTGTGTAACAAGACTATATGGACCTGTACTTCTTGCGTGAACTTTCTCATCTACTAAGTGGTGAAGTTTAAGCATATACATAACGCCCACATTTACACGCTCTTTCATCTTTTCGCCTGTGCGACCATCGTATAGCTCACTTTTGCCATCCATATCTATTCTAGCCATTTCAAATAGCTTTTTAAATTCTTCTGCAGTTACACCTTCAAAAACAGGAGCTCCAAATTTAACGCCCTTACTCCAATCTCTTGCGTGGCGAATAAACTCATCATCACTCATATCTTTAAGATAAACTTTAGCATCCATTAATCTTGAAATATCGCAAATATCAATCATTTTTTGGCGTAATTCTTTAATAAAATCAGCTCTTTTTGCATCAAATATTTCTTGAATTTGTTCTCCTAGTCTAAGTCCTACTAAGCCTAAATGGCTTTCTAGAATTTGACCTATATTCATACGGCTTGGAACACCTAGTGGATTTAAAACAATATCAACAGGTCTTCCATCAGGTAAATAAGGCATATCAACTTCAGGAACTATGCAAGAAACTATACCTTTATTTCCGTGACGACCTGCCATTTTATCCCCAACTTTTAACTTACGCTTAGTTGCTATATAAACTTTTACAAGTTTTACTATACCATTTTGTAAAATATCATCTTTTTCTAATATTTCTAATTTTTCATCATGCTCTTGTTTTAAAGCTTTTTTCTCATTTTGGAAATGATTTTTTAAATTCTCATAATAAGCTTGCACATCTTTAGGATAAGCTTTAATAATACTTCCAATAGCAAAACGATTTAAATTAGATAAATCATCTTCTTTTACGATTTCACCTTTTTTATAAGATGTTCCGCCTATAGTTTCAGCTTTTTCTAAAGGAGTTTCTTTTAATAATTTAGCAATCTTTAGATTTTCTTCTCTATCCATCATTAATAATCTATCATGATAGTCTTTTTCTAATACTAAGCGTTCAGCGTCTTGAGCTGCTTTTGCACGAGCATCTTTTTCATGACCTTTTTTTGTAAATACTTTTACATCAATTACAACGCCTTCAACACTAGCACCTGCATATAAAGATTTATTAACTACATGACCTGCTTTTTCTCCGAAAATCGCTCTTAATAATCTCTCTTCAGGAGTTGGTTTTACTTCACCTTTAGGAGAAACTTTACCTACTAAAATCATACCAGGTTTTACATGCGTTCCGATTCTTACAATACCGCTCTCATCTAAATGTGCTATATCTTCATCTTTTACATTCGGAATATCACGAGTAATTTCTTCAACGCCATCTTTTAATTCACGAGCTTCTATTTCTTTTTCATAAACATGAACACTAGTAAATGCGTCTTCACGAATCATTTTTTCGCTCATTACAATAGCATCTTCGTAGTTGTAACCATTCCAAGGCATAAATGCAATTAAAGCATTTTTACCAATAGCAAGCTCTCCTTGATCCATAGAAGGACCATCTGCAATTACTTGTCCTACTTTTACTATATCGCCTTTTCTTACAATTGGTTTTTGAGAAAATGTTGTATTTTGGTTTGTTCTTAAGTTCTTTTCTAGTTTGTAATGGTCTATATATAAACCATTATCATCTTCGCCTAATATAAATATATTATTGCTATCAACTTTTTCTACTTTACCTGAACGCTTAGCTTTGATTGCTTCCCACGCATCTCTTGCTACTACTCTTTCCATACCTGTTCCAACTATTGGAGCAGTAGCAGTAAGCAATGGAACTGCTTGACGCTGCATGTTTGAACCCATTAGTGCACGGTTTGCGTCATTGTGTTCTAGGAAAGGAATTAACGAAGCTGCAAGCCCAACGATAGCCCCTGAAGTAAGGTCAATAAGTCCTACATCTTCGCGTTTTGCTAGTATCGTTTCTCCATCTATTCTAGCTTCAATTAAATCATCAACAATATTTCCATTTTCATCTACTTTCGTAGAAGCTGGTGCAATACAAATTCCTTCTTCTTGAGTAGCTGTTAAATACACGATTTCATCGCTTATTTTACCATCTACAACTTTTCTATAAGGAGCTTCAACAAAACCTAAATCATTAACTTTTGCATAAGTTGAAAGTGAGTTAATAAGACCGATATTTTGACCTTCTGGAGTTTCAACAGGACAAATTCTTCCATAATGAGTTGTGTGAACATCACGAGCTTCAAAACTTGCTCTTTCTTTTACTAAACCACCCTCACCTAAAGCCGATAATCTTCTTTTATGTGTAACTTCACTAAGTGGATTTGTTTGATCCATAAATTGTGATAATTGACCACCCGTAAAGAAATCAAGTAGTGTAGAAGTAATCATTTTTGAATTCACTAAATCACTTGGCATTAATTCTTCAATAGGAGTAGTAATTGAGCTTAATTTATCTTTAATGCCTTTTTGAATTTTCGCAAAACCTATGTGTAATTCATTAGTTAATAACTCACCAATAGCTCTAATTCTTCTATTTCCTAAATGGTCTCTATCATCTAAATATCCACGACCTGATTTAATTCTGTAAAGATATTGAATAGTTTTTACTATATCTTCTCTAGTTAAAACGGTTACATATTCAGGAACATCAAGTCCTAATTTATGGTTCATTTTCATACGACCAACTCTTGTTATATCGTATCTTTCAGGGTTAAATAACATATCTAAAATATAAGTTTTTGCTGCTTCTAAAACAACAGGATCACCTGGTCTTAATACTCTAAATATTTTAGCTATTGCAAATTCTTCTTCATTTTCATAATTTTCTGAACGCTTAAATGATTTAAACATATCTAAATCATTTTGAAGAGTTTTTAACATTGAATCATCAATTCCTGAACCAACATCATTAGCTATTTTAAAATCACTACCATTATGAACTAAAGCAATTAGTTTATCTTCATCAAGCATTGTAAGAGTATCAAATAATAATTCCCCAGTATTTTTATCATATACAGGCTCTGCTAATTGACGATTAGCCAAAATATCAACAGGATATTCTATTAATTTTAAACCTGATTCTTCAAGCTCTTTAATTTTTCTTTTAGTTAATTTCTTACCTGCTTCGTGAACAACTTCACCTTTTTCATTAATTAAATCAAATTCAACTCTATCGCCTATAGCATTAATATCAAATTTCGTATAGAATTTATGTTTTTTTAGTGTTATTGTTTGAATTGGATAAAATAATTGAATAATATCTTCTTTGCTATATCCTAATACTCTTAATAAAAGTGTTGCTTGGAATTTTCTTCTTTTATTAATTCTTGCATATAAAATATTTTTTGAATCAAATTCAAAATAAATCCAAGCTCCTCTATCAGGTATAATTTGGCTAGAATAAAGTAATTTATTACCTTCTTCGCTTTCTTTAAAAATAACACCTGGACTTCTATGAAGCTGATTTACAACTACTCTTTCAACCCCATTGATAACGAAAGAAACTCTATCTGTCATTAAAGGTATATCACGAATAGTAATATCTTGTTCTTTTATATCTTTAATTCCAATTTTTTCACCAGTTTTTTCATCTCTATCATATAACGTCAAGCGAATTTTTGCACGCAAGTTAGCTGCATACGTAAGACCTCTTTCCATACACTCTCTTACTGTGTATTTAGGCTTTACAAATTCACAAGATACGTAATCTAAACTTAATCTATTTTGAGAATCACTAACAGGAAAAAAAGATTTAAAAACTTTTTCTATACCACTTTCCCTGTCTTCATTACCAATATTTAAAAAATAATCAAAGCTTTTTTGCTGTAATTGTAATAGATTTGGAATCTCAATTTGCTGTGGAACGTTTGAAAAATCCACCCTTAATCTGTTTCCTGAATGTAAGCTATTTAACATATATGTACCTCTTGGTAAGTTTTGAAAGAATAGTTTTGTTGTAAAAACAACACAATACAAAAATAGCCCTAAAAATAGGGCTAAATAAATTATTTAAGTTCAACCTTAGCGCCAGCTTCTTCAAGTTGTTTTTTAGCTTCTTCAGCATCTGCTTTGCTAACACCTTCTTTTAATGTTGATGGAGTACCTTCAACAGCATCTTTAGCTTCTTTTAAGCCTAATCCTGTTAATGCACGTACTACTTTAATAACATTAATTTTGTTAGCACCTGAATCTACTAACACAACGTTAAATTCTGTTTTTTCTTCTTCAGCAGCAGCTGCAGCACCACCTACAGCACCAGCAACCATTACAGGAGCTGCACTAACACCAAATTTTTCTTCAAATTCTTTAACTAATTCAGATAGTTCTAAAACACTTAGATTTGAGATATATTCTAATACATCTTGTTTTGTAATTGCCATTTTTTATCCTTTATAAAATTATTCTTGTTCTTTTTTTTCTTTAAGTGCATTTAAACCGATTGTGAAATTTTGAATCGGCGCATTCCAAACTTGCAATAACATAGCAAGTAACTCTTCACGAGATGGCATTTTAGATAATGCAGTAATTTTATTAGCATCTGCAACTTCACCATCTATGTGACCAAACTTAACTTCAAACGCATTATTTTTTTCAGCAAATTTAGCTGCTACTTTTGTAACTGCTAACGCGTCTTCTCCCCAAAGATAAATATTTGTATCTTTAAGTGTTAAACCATTTTTGCCTGATTTTTCTAAAGCAATACTAGCTAAAGTATTTTTAATAACTTCTACTTTAACATTAGCAACTCTTGCAGAATCACGTAATACTTCTAATTGCTTAGTAATAATACCTTTATAATTACAAACAACAACAGCATTGTTTGTTGTAAATTCATCAGAAAGTCTAGCTATTAGTTCTTCTTTTTGGTTTCTTGTCATCGTTTCTCCTTTCCGATTTATGATTTAAGCAGAGAGACAAAAGTCAATTAAGTAATAAACCTCGGCTGTCACAAATCAAATTTTTATTTAAATTCTTTACGCAAAAAAACTAAAATAAAAATTTGAAAAAGAATAGCTATATTTTTAACATAAAAAGTTTAAAAAATAGCTATTCATAGAAAAAATTATTTTAAATCTAATAATTCTTGAGTTTCAAGTTTTAAACCTGGACTCATTGTTAAAGATAGAGTTGCACTCTTAATATATCTACCTTTTGCAGTTGCAGGTTTGTGTTTATTAATTGCTTTTACAAAAGCACTAACGTTATTTAATAATTTTTCTTCAGAAAAACTAACTTTACCTAAACCAGCATGAATATTTCCTTGTTTATCTACACGGAAATTAACTTGTCCTGACTTAGCATTTTTAACAGCTTGAGCTACATCCATAGTAACTGTTCCTGTTTTAGGATTTGGCATTAAACCTTTAGGTCCTAAAATACGGCCAACTTTACCAACTAGCCCCATTAAATTTGGAGTTGCTATTAATACATCAAAATTAATATTACCTTTTTGAATTTCTTCTACTAAATCATCATCACCAACAATATCAGCTCCTGCTGCTTTTGCTTCATCAGCTTTAATATCTTTTGCAATTACAGCTACACGAACCTTTTTGCCAGTTCCTTCTGGTAATACTACTGAACCTCTTACCATTTGATCAGCATGTCTTGGATCAACATTTAATTTCATTGCTATTTCAACGGTTTCATCAAATTTAGCTGATGATAAAGTTTTAATAACTTTAATACCATCATTTAGTGAATATTCTTTTGTTAAATCAACTTTTTTTAATAATTCTTGAATTCTTTTTGCTTTTTTTGCCATATTTTTCTCCGCATTTTTTAAAGTGCTTCCGCCTTAACCCGGCGGTTAGGTTCTTATTAATCTACTACTTCAACACCCATTGATCTAGCAGAACCTGCAATAATCTTAGCAGCTTGCTCACGATCTTTTGTATTTAAGTCAGCAATTTTTCTATCAACAATCTCAAGTATTTGAGCTTTTGTTAGCTTACCTACTTTATTTTTTAAAGGATTATCAGTTCCTTTTGAAATACCTGCAGCTTTTTTAATTAAATCTGTAGCAGGTGGTTGTTTTGTTATAAATGTAAAACTTTTGTCAGCATATACTGTTATAACTACTGGAATATTATATCCCGCCATATCTTTTGTACGCTCATTGAAAGCCTTACAAAATTCCATAATATTAACACCTTGTTGTCCTAAAGCAGGTCCTACTGGTGGTGATGGATTTGCCTTTGTTGCAGCTATTTGTAATTTAATTTCCCCAACAACTTTTTTAGCCATAATGACTCCTTAATTTATTAAATAATTTTTTCTACTTGTGAATATAGTATTTCAACTGGCGTACTTCTTCCAAAAATTGAAACATTAAGTTTTAAAGTACCCCTAACCATATCGTATTCTTCTACAATACCTGTAAAATTCGCAAACGAGCCTTCAGTAATCCTAACACTTTCTCCATTTTCAAAGAAAATTTTAGGTCTTGGAGCTTTTTTATTATTAGCTTTTTCTAAAATCAAATTAACATCCTTCTCACTTAAAGGAGTAGGTTTTTTAGATTCTCCAATAAATCTTCCAACTTTAGGCAATTTTTGAATTTTATGCCATAACTCTATATCTAAATCAATGTTTGCAAAAACATAGCTAGAATATAAACATTTTGCTGTAATTTTCTGTTTTCCATTCTTACCTGTTTCAATAACATCTTCTGTAGGAACTAAAACTTCTTTTAATCTATCAGAAATTCCATTTTCATAACATAATTTCTCAATAGCTCTTTTTACAGCCATTTCGCTACCTGCGTAAGTCTGAATTGCATACCATTTAAAATTCATCTCGCGCCCTTATAAAATACTCTTTAATGAAAAAGACATAATAAAATCAACAAAAGCTAAAAATAAAGAAATAACGGTAACTACAACAACTACCGTAATAAAAGCATTTTTTACTTGTCCTTTAGTTGGAAAAAATACTTTTGCTAACTCAGCTTTTGATAACTTAAAATAATTTATTAATTTTTCCATTTTAAAACCTTTAATTGGCAGGGCAAGAGGGATTCGAACCCCCAACCATCGGATTTGGAATCCGGCGCTCTACCGTTGGAGCTATTGCCCTAAAATTAGCTTTTTAACTTAACTTCTTTATGAACTGTATGTTTTCTTAATCTTGGGCAATACTTTTTAAGTTCTAACTTTTCAGTAGTATTCTTTGAATTTTTAAACGTACTATAATTAATATCGCCTGTTTCTTCGCATTTTAAACCAATTTTAATTCTCATAACATTTCCTTTTAGTTTTTAGAGTAGGTATAAAACCTACTCATTTAAATTACTTAATAATTTTTGATACAACACCTGAACCAACTGTTCTACCACCTTCACGGATAGCAAAACGAGTACCTTCTTCAAGTGCAACTGGTTGAATTAATGATACAGTAATTCTTACGTTATCACCAGGCATAACCATTTCTGTGCCTTCTGCTAACTGAATAGAACCTGTAACGTCAGTTGTTCTTACATAGAACTGTGGTCTATAGTTATTAAAGAATGGAGTATGTCTACCACCTTCTTCTTTAGTTAAGATATAAACTTCAGCTTCAAAGTCTGTATGCGGAGTAATAGTTTTTGGTTTAGCAAGAACCATACCACGAATAACATCTTCTTTTTTTGTTCCGCGTAGTAATACACCTACGTTATCACCAGCTTCACCTTGCTCCATTTCTTTTCTAAACATTTCAACACCAGTAACTGTTGTTGTTTGAGTATCTCTAATACCAACGATTTCAATAGTATCTCCAACTTTAACGATACCTTTTTCAATACGTCCTGTTACAACTGTACCACGACCTGAAATTGAGAATACGTCTTCAATTGGCATTAAGAAATCTTTGTCAGTATCACGAACTGGAGTTGGGATATAGCTATCTACTTGAGCCATTAACTCTAAAATTTTAGCTGACCATTCGCCATCTTTACCAGCTTTTGCTTCTTCTAAAGCCTGTAAAGCTGAACCAGATACGATTGGAGTGTCATCGCCTGGGAAATCATATGAACTTAATAATTCTCTAATTTCCATTTCAACTAGTTCTAATAATTCAGCATCATCAACCATATCAGCTTTGTTCATAAATACTACGATATATGGAACACCAACTTGGCGTGATAGTAGAATGTGTTCTCTAGTTTGTGGCATTGGGCCGTCTGCTGCTGAAACAACAAGAATAGCGCCATCCATTTGTGCAGCACCTGTAATCATGTTTTTAACATAGTCTGCGTGGCCTGGGCAGTCTACGTGAGCGTAGTGACGATTTTCAGTCTCATACTCAATATGAGAAGTAGCAATTGTAATACCTCTTTCTTTTTCTTCTGGAGCATTATCAATATTATCATAATCTTTAAGCTCTGCAAGACCTTTTCTTGATAAAACAGCTGAAATAGCAGCAGTTAAAGTAGTTTTACCGTGGTCAACGTGACCAATTGTTCCGATATTCACGTGTGGTTTATTACGTGAGAATTTTTCCTTTGCCATAATACTTCCTCCGTATTAATAAAATTAATTACTAGTCTAAAATTATTACCTTTTTGAATAAATGGAGCTCATAGTGGGACTTGAACCCACGACCTCTCCCTTACCAAGGGAGTGCTCTACCTCTGAGCCATACGAGCGCTCAGAAAAATTATAACTTTAGACAACAAATACACTAAAACTTAAACTATTTTTGGAAAAACTTGTGAAGCGATAAAAATTACAGCTCCCAGTTCTTGCAAAAAAGTTGGAGCGGGAAACGAGACTCGAACTCGCGACCCTCAGCTTGGAAGGCTGATGCTCTAGCCAACTGAGCTATTCCCGCATCTATAATGGTGGTGAGTCGTGGATTCGAACCACGGAAGGCAAAGCCAGCAGATTTACAGTCTGCCCTCGTTGGCCACTTGAGTAACTCACCTTTATTTATAAAAATAAAGCCTTTTTTGTTCTGGTCAAACACTGCTAAAAATAAAATGGAGCTGGTTAAGGGACTTGAACCCCCGACCTGCTGCTTACAAGGCAGCTGCTCTACCAACTGAGCTAAACCAGCATAAATCAAAAATGAAAGACGGCATTATATGTAAAAATTTTTCATTTGTCAAGAGTAAGTTATAATTTTTTTAAAAAAAGGAGCAATATGAAAATTTTATTTTCACCAAGTGAAGAAAAAATAAATAGCTTAAATGCTTATAATATAGATGAATTAAAGATATTTTTTACTAATTTAAATTTAGACAATCTCTCAATAAAATCTCAATTTAGGAAATCATATATAAAGGAATATATAAATCATTTTGATAATTTAGAATTAATTTTTGGTGTTAAAAATACCCAAAATATATTAAATAATTTCTCTAATAAATTATATAAAGCAATAGTTTTATACCAAGGAGTTAGCTATAAAGAATTAGATTACAATAGCTTAAGTAATGAAGAAAAAACATATATTGATGATAATGTAATTATATTTTCCAACCTTTTTGGACCTATTCTTGCAAATGATGAGATACCATTTTATAAACTCAAACAAGGGGTGAAATTAAACAAAATCAACCAAGCTAAAGAATATTTAAAAGATACAACAAATAATCTAAATGAAATAATAAAAGAATTTGCAATTGACCTTAGAGCTGATATTTATAAAGACTATTATCAAATTCAAATTCCACACGCAACTTTTATTTTTATGAAAAATAATAAGCAATTATCTCATAGTTCAAAAGTCTATCGTGGCAGGGTTTTAAGGCTATTAGCACAAAATAATATTACTAATATTAAAGAATTATCTAATATGATTTATACTAATTTTTCTGTAATAAATATAGAAAATATAGAAAATAAAACAATATTTTATATTGATATAAAGGATTAAAATGGGAAGCTTGTATTTACTAGTTATACTAATCGTATTTTTACTGATAGCATTTTTAATTACGCAATATTTCAACACAAGAATAAATCTATTAAAACAAAAAATATCAGTAATTGATGATAAATTAAACGAAGCAATGAAGCTAATAGAAAGAAATAGATTATTAATAGAAGATAATAAAGAAAATATATTAGCTCAAAAAAAAGCCAGAAAGGACGAAGAATGAATTATTTGCACTTATTAAAAACTCGTTTTGCTTGTAAAGAATTTAATAACGAAAAAGTTTCTCAAGCAAAAATCAATGCTATTTTAGAAGCTGGAATTTTAAGCCCTAGCTCATTAGGGCTTGAGCCTTGGACTTTTTATGTTTTACAAAATCCTGAAAACATTGAAAAATTAAAACAATTTTGTAATTCTAAAAGACAATTTGAAACTTGTGCTTTTGCTGTAATTGTAGCTGCAAAAAATAATTTTGACCCAAAGGGTAGCGTAGTTCAAAATGCACTTAAAAGAAGAGAAGATTTTGATAAAGTTTATGAATTATATTCGCCTTATCTAAAGCGTTTAGAAACTAGAAACGCTCACGAATATGGAGCTTTACAATGTTATATAGCAGCTACAAATATGGTAAATTGTGCTCATACTTTAGGCGTTGATTCTTGCATTATCGGAGGATACGACGAAGCACCGATTAATGAAGAATTTTTACCAAAAGATGAGTTTTGTGCTTTAGTTTTAACTTTTGGTTATAGAGCAAACGGGCAACCAAAGCATAAAAAAATGAGATTTTCGTTTAACGAAAAAGTAAAATTTATATAAGAATTCTATCTTCAAAATAAATTACATTTTATACACTAGCCTTTTTAGGCTAGTAAATCCAAAATTATTTTTTATTATTTGGATTTAATTGAGCACCACGATTTCAATGAACTTTTGCGTGAGCTGGGTTTTGACCTGAAGTGCCTTTATTAGCATTAGCTTGATTTGCTTTATGGTTTGCATTAGCGTTATTCATAATATCTCCTTTCATAAAATAATTTATTATACCCCCCCCCATTCTTAATTTTTACTTAAAAAATATAAATTTAAAATTCATATATTTAAAACTTATTATATATTTAAGCATAAATTAAGAATGGGGGGGGGTATTATCTCGTTTTTATTTTATTTTAAAAGGATTAAAAATGAATGCGACGATTTTATTCTCTCAAATTCAAGACAAGTTGCCTAAGAAAATAGGTGGATTTAAAAAAGCTCTTACAGCAAATCAAAATTACTCAAAACCAATTATGAGTAATGAAGAATTATTAAAAAAACTAGAAAGTTTAAGCGAAACCGAGCTTAAAGAAGTTGCTACAATACTTGAAAAAGACGAGCTTGATAGTCCTAGTGTATGTTTTTGGTTGCACAATTTCGTATTAGGATCTTTCGGTGTTTCAAGATTTAAGGTAGGGCATTTTAAAATAGGTATTATAAAATTATTAATTCTTATAATTTATCAAATAAGTTATATTGCAACGCTTTTAATTAGATTTGATCCACAAATTACTTTTATATTTTATTTATTAGTTTGTGCATTTTGGTTTATAGATTTATTTAGCATAGGTGTATTTTTAAGAAACAAAAACCTAAAAAAGGTTAATAATATCATAGACTTAGTAAAGGCAAGAAATGCAAATTAAAAAGCCTTTTATTGATAGTAAAAACTATCCTTTCAAACTAATTTATAAAGATAAATATTTTGAAGTAGTAGTCGGAGAAGCACAGACAAATAAGGGTGAATTATCAATAGGCATAAGGACAAATCATTTTCCTAAGGATAATTTTCACAATGATTGTTATTTTATTTTCCCATCGCATTTTGGCGTTGAGTTTTTAAAATTATTTATATTAGACAATAACCCAAATAATGAAAATATCTCTCAAGCTATTACAAAAATATTTGAAGATAATAGGAGTAACAATGAAAAAAAATAATAATTAGTTTATTTTTAAGCACATATTTAAGTGCTTTTAATTTTTCTTTTTTTGATAATACACCAAAATGCAATGATGAAGCAGCACTTAAAGCCTTAGAAGAGCTTATAAGAGAAAATGCTCCTGAAGTAATATTTAAATATGGCGTTATTAAAAGCATTTCAAGATGAAGTAGAAAATACGATAATTAAAGCGCGAGAGTTTAAAGATTATGATTATTCATATAATGGTAATTTTGCCGAAAGCTACGCAGCAAATGCTTATAAACCCGTAATTGATTTATTGAATCAAATAATAAAATATGTAAGCAGTAATGTTAAGATGGATTTTTCTAGCTTTGTAACACTAAAAAACGAAGATGATAGAGCAAGATATTGTAATGCTGATTTGAAATTTGTTTATCCAACTATGCCAAATAAATTAAGCAGTAAAATAACAAATGGCAAGATAAAAGGCATAGTTGTGAATGGTGGAGAAAACGAAACTACAATAAAATATAAAACTTATTACACAGATGATAAAGAGCAAGTTTATGTAGAGCTAATTGATTATTAAAATATTTTTACTCAAACCTTTAAAGGCTTGAGTAAATTTTAAAATTTATAGCTTAATGCAAGTCCTATGCTACCGCCTTTGCTAATATCATTAACATAACCAAATCTTACTCCTGCATAAATATTATTCGCAAATGTATAACCTAAAGATATATCAAATTCTGCATTCAAATCTTTGTCTTTTATAGTGTCAAAATAATATTTAAGATACACACCGCCACTCATTGTAAAATTATTTTCAAATTGTTTTCTAGCTGCAACACCGGTCTTTAAAAACATTGAATTTGCACTAACATTAATATCATTTGTATCAATATTATAAAACTTAGCTTCAAAACTTCTACTAGCATAACCTAGACCACCTAACAACGATAAAGACATATCATTACCAACTAAAATTCCATAACCACCAAGTGCTGAAAAACTATTAAAGCTATCTTTGATTTTGCCTTTAACATTATATGAATTTACAAAATCACTATTAATTTCAGCATGAGTAAATCTAATATCATATACAAAATGATTTTCTTCATTTGTGTAAAATCTATTTGCGTACAAATCAGCTCTACCAACAAAATTATCTTCTAAACTAACTCCATTTTCTTCAACCAAACTAGTTCCATAAATATCCAAACCAACAAAATTGCTTGCAAAAGCATTTACACAAATTAACGAAAAAACTAATTTTTTCATAATATCTCCTAAAATAATTTTAAAAATATAATAATACCCCCCCCCACTCTTAATAAAAGCTTAAAAATAAATTATTAAAACCAATTTTTAAGGAATTTAATTATTGATTGTTTTATAATCACAAAAATTTTTTAAGCAAAATAAGGAGCTAAAAATACTAAAAAATATGGGACAAAATTTGCCAAAAAGCACGAAATAATAAATAATTTGAAAGCTTGTTATATCTTATTGGACGATTATTGTGAATTAATAAAAAAAGATGAAACAAATTACTCTTATCAAAACTTAGTATCAGCAATACAAAAAGCTAAAAATTAATTCAAGAACTTGAAAGAGATTTTAACGAAGTTATATCTAAAGCAAATCTTGATTTAGAAAAATATAATTTATATAACAAAAAGAAAAATTGTTTATTCTCTGCTTTAAAAGTTATGAAAAGTATTGTATTTGATAATCAATTGTTAGATTATTGATTTAACTTTAACTACTAATTTTAAATTCTTTAAAACTAAAGAATTTAAAATCAAAATCTAATGTTTTGCTCTATATCTAAAAGATAAAGCTATTTTTATATCTTTTTCATTTATTTTTAATCTCTCTTCAAAATCAGCCAAAGACCTAGCAACCTTTAAAACCTTATTAGCAGCCCTAGCACTTAAATGATAATTATTAATAGCTTTGTTAAAAATATCTCTTGCACTATCTTCTAAAATGCAGTATTTTTTAATATCTTCATCGCTTAATTTACCATTAAACTCATCTTGCTTTCTTATCTCTTTTTGAAAGATAAAAGCCTTTAAAATCTCATCAGCTAAATCCTTGCTACTAACACTTGCTTTTGCGTTCATATCAACCTCATCAACCGCCACATATAAATCAATCCTATCATAAATCGGCTCTGAAATCTTGCTTTTATACCTTATAATATCACGCTCAAGGCATTTGCAATTTTGCTCTTTTTTAAAGAGATTTCCGCAAGGGCAAGGGTTTAAGGCTGATATGAATAAGAATTTAGTTTTATAAGATATTTTTGAATTGACCCTTGAGATATTGATTAGATTATCTTCTAAAGGCTCTCTTAGGCTTTCTATAATTTGCTTATTAAAATAAGTAAATTCATCAAAAAACAAAACCCCATTATTTGCCAAAGCAATTTCGCCTATCCTAGCATTTTTAGTCCCACCACCTAAAATTGAGCTAATAGTTGAGCTTCTATGCGGACTTCTAAAGCTTCTAATAGACGAAAAATCAAGCTTCTCGCCATTTAAACTCCTATAAGCATTATTTTCTAAAATCTCATCAACGCTAAGTGGCGGCATTATATAAACTAGCCTTTTAGCGCACATACTTTTACCACTTCCAGGTGAGCCTTCTAACATAATATTGTGCATTCCTAAAGCTGCTATTTTACAAGCTAATTTTGCTTGTTCTTGACCCCTAATATCTATAAAATCTAGTGGGTAATTTGTATTTTTTATATAACTTTTATTATTGATTTTTATTAAAGAATTAAAAATATTTTCATTATAATTTATTCTAAATTTTTCCTTATCTTCGCTAGTAAAAAACTCAAAAGCTTCAAGTAAATTCCCGACAGCAAAACACTGCAAATTATAAATCAAACTAACTTCACTTGCTAATTCTTTAGGCACTAACACCTTAGAATTTGGCTTAAATCTAGCTAAAAATAATAAAATAGAAAAAAGCCCCGAAGTGCTTTTAATATCTCCATTTAACCCAAGCTCTCCGAATACATAATAATCATTATCTAAATCTTTTTCATAAAAATATACTAAAAGTGCAATTGCTAAATCAAAATAACTACCATTTTTAGGAATATCTGATGGGCTTAAATTTATTACGATTTTTTTGCAAGGCATTGTAAAATCATCAAGATTAGCAAAAGCTGATTTTATCCTATCTACACTTTCTTTGATACTAGTGCTTGCTAATCCTACTATATTAAAGGCAGGTAAGCCCTTTGACATCATTGCTTCAATATTTATTATATTTAGTTCGTTTGTATAAATTGCTGATTTTATATTTTTCATATTTTTACCTTTTCTTTAGAATACTTTAAGTTTATTAATACAAACATGCAATTTATTTGATAATGTTCAAAATACAATTAAAATACATTCATTCTCTAATATCTAATTTTAAAGCTTCTTTATAAGCTTTAAGGTCATAATCTTCTACTTTTTTAATAAATTTATTAAATTCTTTTTCCATATTATCAATAGTAATGATATTTGTGCCTTCATTGATGGCTTTATTAATACGAGAATTTATATGTTTTTTATAATGTTGTTTATCATTTTGCCAATTATTAATATTATCACTAAATCTTTCATTACCAAAGAAATATATTTTTACATTTTTATATTTTGATAATTTTTCTATACTTAATTTATACAATTTTAAATATTTATCCAAATCTTTTTTATAAGATAATATATGATATGGTGGTATTACTATATGAAAATTTGTTTTTGGATTTTGCTCTATATACTTAACTAAATATTTATCTAATATCCTAGATTCATTGGTAATGGTATAAAGATTTTTTTGATAAACAAAATCTACCTCATCTAAAATATAATCAGGCCTAAAGAATTCTAATTGTAAATTATAATAATTGTGCTCTCTTCCTATACAATAATCTTTTTTAGAAAAAAATAAAAAACATTTATAAGGAATTAAACCATTAAAATATGCTTTTATTTTATCTTTAAAATCAATATTAGTATCATATAAATA
>NZ_JAHCZE010000138.1:0-529 GCF_018501205.1 Campylobacter sp. 2018MI01
TTTTAAGTTAACTCATTGTATTTTTAGGTGTATTTGTAATAATTTTAAAAATAAAGAATTTAAACTAAGAATTTGATTTTAACTCCAAAAAGAACCAATGCTAGTTAAGTTAGTAAAATTGGTAAGATTTTGAGTGTTTAACATTAAAAATTATGGAATTTAAATTAAAAATTTTGTTTGTAGTTTTAGTTTTAAAATTAAAATTCCTGTTTCAAATTCTTTGGTTTTAGCCACTCTTGAGACTATTATTTATAACTAGCAAATGAATTGCTAGTTATAAATAATAATGAGAGTTAATAGGTAAAAAATATAAAAAATTAAAAATATAAAAAGTTTTTTAGGTCATAAGTAATGATTATTAAAATTAAAAGCTTTTTGGGTGGTAGGTAAAGATTATAAAAACATAAAAGCTTTAGGATAATAATCACTAAGAAAAATTATAAAAATTAAAAATATTAAAAGCTTTTAGGTTTAAGATAAAAATACAAAAACTCATAAAACAATAAAGCTAAAAAGTTTTACTTTCTAG
>NZ_JAHCZE010000139.1:0-518 GCF_018501205.1 Campylobacter sp. 2018MI01
ATTTCACGCAAGCTGTTATTGACGATACCATCGAAATCAATGCTGAATTCCAGTATAGTGCCGGGCTCAATCCGACCATTGAACGGCGCACTTCTGGCCGGTGCTGCAAGTGGTGCGAAAGTTTATCGGGAACATACAACTATCCGCATGTCCCCGAGGATTTCTATCACCGTCACCAACGATGCCGATGCACTATTGAATATGATCCAAAGACTGGCAGAAGACAAAATTCATGGTCGAAGAAGTGGTACCGGTCAGATCATTCTGAACTTGAACGGCGTCGCAAAATGAATATTGATATTCGGGATAACAACAGGAAGAGCGACATTCTGGAATACAGGAAAATCATTGATGTTTTAGGGGTAGAAAAATCACCCAGTTCGTTGGCTGAATTTCAAGATTTGAAGTATAATGATGTTGAAAATTACAAGGAGTTAAAAGACCGTGCTGTATGGAGTGAAGCTAAGGGTCCAAGCGAAACATCTTTAAGTGGGCATTTTAAAACTCACGCAAATGAA
>NZ_JAHCZE010000140.1:0-511 GCF_018501205.1 Campylobacter sp. 2018MI01
GCTAAGCGCTCATGCAAACGCATCTATGAACAATAGATCAATTGACAGTTCTTTAAATAAGTTAAACTCAGGTTTTAGAATTAACTCTGCTGCTGATGATGCTTCAGGTATGGCAATTGCTGATAGTTTAAGAAGTCAAGCAAGTTCTCTTGGTCAAGCTATTATGAATGCTAATGATGCTATTGGTATAATTCAGACAGCTGATAAGGCTATGGATGAGCAAATAAAAATACTTGATACAATTAAGAATAAAGCTATTCAATCAGCTCAAGATGGTCAAACAACTGAAACAAGACGCTCACTTCAAGCTGATATTTCTAGACTTATGGAAGAATTAGACAATATTGGTAATACTACATCATTCAATGGTCAAAAGCTTCTAAGTGGAACGTTTTCAAACAAAGAATTTCAAATTGGTGCATATTCAAATGAGACAGTTAAGGCTAGTATTGGGGCAACTACAAGTGATAAGATTGGGTTAACTAGGTTTGAGACTGGGCATAATGTGAGA
>NZ_JAHCZE010000141.1:0-505 GCF_018501205.1 Campylobacter sp. 2018MI01
ATAAAAAATAATATAGATTTTGGAGAATTTACTTCAGAAGATGTAAAAACTACTTATGAAATAATTATAAATCTCTTTTTTAATTCAAATTATAGTAGATTTTATAATAATATTTATCAAATAAATATAATTGATAAATATAAAGTTGAATTTGTATTGAAGTATCCAGATAATGATTTTTTAAATTCTTTAACACTAGGGATTATGTCAAAAAATGCTCTTATTAAATATGGTTTAAGTTGGTTTAATAGTGATGCTATTGGTCTTGGTACTTATAATTTAAAGCAATTTAACAATGAACAAATAGTTTTAGTGAAAAATCCTAATGCTATTTTTAAAGCACTTAATGATGGGGTAGTTTTTAAGTTTTATCAAAATGAAGTTCAAATAAAAAATGCTTTAAATAATGACATAATTGATGTTGGCTTGATTAATTATAAAAATATAAAAAATATTGATGATGATTTAGTATATAAGACTTTAGAATCAGATCACGCTATAGCGT
>NZ_JAHCZE010000142.1:0-494 GCF_018501205.1 Campylobacter sp. 2018MI01
ACATTGTACTATGTCCTGTCAAGTATACAGTTCAAATATAAAATTTTAACTAACAAAATACGGATTGATTGCGGAACTGTTCTGCGATCAGGCCTTTTTTTGACGCATAGGCACGTTTTCTGTCTTATAAGCTGTTCAATGATTTCCAACCGTTCATCAAAAGTTGTTTTTCTGCCTTTCATTCTTGAATCTTGCTTTCCGGATCTTAAATCCTCTAAGATAGATTCATTATACCTCATAATCCATTGACTTAGCTGGGCGCGGCCTCTCAGCCCGTGTCTGATGGCGAACTCTTCAAGCTTCTCATCTGACTTCTGATATTCTTCAACCAGTGATGCCTTGTATTCTTTAGAATATGTGTTATTTGACTGTTAGTAATCCATCAGCTGAACACCCTGATGCTAATAGATGAGTTAGCAGGATCAAATAGTATGGTCTGACATGGAATACTTCCTTGTTTATCTGGCAACTCCCCCTGTTTCCGCTACATGAAT
>NZ_JAHCZE010000143.1:0-479 GCF_018501205.1 Campylobacter sp. 2018MI01
GTTGTGAGTTTGACCTAATTATTAATGCGACCTCCAGCGGCATACGGGGCGAAATCCCGGCGATACCAGCGTCACTTATTCACCCTTCCCTCTGTTGCTATGACATGTTCTATCAAAAAGGGAATACGCCATTTCTCTCCTGGTGTGTACAACAGGGCGCAAAACGCTACGCAGATGGGCTGGGAATGCTGGTGGGGCAGGCTGCACATGCCGTTTTGCTTTGGCACGGTGTATTACCGCAGGTCGAGCCAGTGATTGAGCAGCTACAGCAGGAATTATTAGCGTGAACCAGTCCATACAATTCCCTGACCGCGAAGAATGGGATACTGCCGCCAGCGCTGTCATCTTTCCCGCCCTGGTTAATGGGATGCAACTCACGTGTACAAGAAAAAAAGATGTACTGGCGTATCGCTTTGGTGGAGAAACAGCGGAGCAATGGCTGACCATTTTTCGTGAGTATCGCTGGGACCTGGAAGGAG
>NZ_JAHCZE010000144.1:0-478 GCF_018501205.1 Campylobacter sp. 2018MI01
CATTTCAACAGCCTTGCAAAGATCCGGATCATTAATTGCACTCAAGTTGTCAAATGCACTCCAGCCATATCTTTCCACAATCATCGTAACTGCTTCTCCAAACTTCAATGCCATCGTCTCACCCCGCTAACCACTTGCAAAACAGATACATAACAATGCACCATGCAAAGAATGCTGCAGAAACAATACGTTCATTCATCTTTTTCATTAGAATCTTCCTCCTCAAGCAGATAGGCAGCTATGTTGTTAATATTCGATAGAGCCCAGTCCATACGTGTAAAAGCATAATAGAAATCTTTTGGCCGTGACGACACGACCGTATGAATATCAGTGCGTTTTCCAAGGTCATAGAGCAAGGGCCAGATCTTGCATTCCACCTCGATTATATATTTGTATTCGTCATCGATATTAAAATACGTTACCCCGAGATCACTTAATTCTATCATTCCGTCCGTTCGCCGTGCGTAGATGACAACGT
>NZ_JAHCZE010000145.1:0-474 GCF_018501205.1 Campylobacter sp. 2018MI01
GTCGGTCGGGGGATTCAGCCTGACGGCACAGATCTTTCGTGGGTGCAGTCTCTCAACCAGTGGTCCAAGGAGGAATCTGATCCCAGCGAGTTCCTGGACTCGCTGCGCTTCGAGATTAACTCTCGCGAGGTGTATGTCTTTACCCCCAAGGGCGATGTTATGAGCCTTCCTCAGGGCGCCACTCCGGTTGACTTCGCCTATGCCGTCCATACCGAGGTTGGTCACCGCTGTATTGGCGCCAGGGTGAACGGCAAACTTGTCACCCTCGATACCAAACTTAACAACGGCGACGTCATCGATATCCTCACGTCGAACGCGCCTGATGCGAGTCCCAGTCGTGACTGGCTGGGGTTCATCGCTTCTCCCCGTGCTCGTTCCAAGATTAAGTCTTACTTCACTAAGGAGCGCCGCGAGGAGTCCATTGAAGCCGGCAAGGACGCTATCGCAAAGCAGCTACGTCAAGCCGGTGTGCCG
>NZ_JAHCZE010000146.1:0-471 GCF_018501205.1 Campylobacter sp. 2018MI01
TTGGTATCGTGGATGCGGACATGTGTATCAATGGCAGGTCGTCGAAGGCGATCCACGGTGGCAAGAGCTGCTCGCCATCGTCGAAGCCGAAGTCATCGAAGCCGAAGTCTACTGCCGCGCCGCCTTCACCATAGAGCTGTGAGACGAAGACGCGGACGTATGTGACGGAAGTGACGACGACGGACCGCAGTGGCAAGAAGCACACGACGGCCATTACGACGTCGTCGAAGGAGATCCACGGTGGCAAGAGCTTCTCGCTATCGTCGAAGCGGAAGTCATCGAAGCCGAAGTCTACTGCTGCGCCACCTTCACCAAAGAGCTGTGAGACGAAGACGAGGACGGCTGTGACGGTAGTGACGACGACGGACCGCAGGGGGAAGAAGCACACGACGGCCAGTACGAGGGCGGCGAAGGAGATCCACGGAGGGCAGAGCATGTCGCGTATACACATCCGACGACACCGACGAATAG
>NZ_JAHCZE010000147.1:0-471 GCF_018501205.1 Campylobacter sp. 2018MI01
CCGTCTGCCGCGCGAAATCCCCGACGCCGAAGTAGCACTTCTCACCGACCTCGGCATCAAGATCGTCCTGAACCATCCCGTCAACGCCCTCTTGGAAGAAAAGGCCAAGGGGCGTTTCGACGCCGGCTTCGTGGCCATCGGCGCCCATCTATCCAAGCGCGTCGACATCCCGACCGTTGATGCCTCCCGAATGGTCGACGCCGTGAGCTTTTTGCACAACGTTGCCTCCGGCGAGAAGCCACTCATTGGACGCCGCGTAGCTGTTTACGGCGGCGGCAACACCGCCATGGACGCCGCGCGCGTCGCCAAGCGCCTCGGCGCCGAGGAGTCCATCGTCGTCTACCGACGCACCGCAGAGCAGATGCCCGCCCACGCCGAAGAGCGCGAAGAAGCCGAGCGCGAGGGCGTCCAGATGAACTGGCTGCGCACCATCACTGACGTCGGCGACGACCTCACCGTCGAGGTCATGGA
>NZ_JAHCZE010000014.1:0-33483 GCF_018501205.1 Campylobacter sp. 2018MI01
TACATGCTTATGATGAGTTTAGTAAAAATGTATGGCCAAGCACAATTAAATCTATGCAAGATAATGCAAGTTTAGATGAGAATGAATACTATCAAGTAGTAAAATACTTACAAAGAGTAGCTCCTGGCGATGATGAGTGAGTATATTTTTAAAAGTGTAAGTAAATACTAAAAAAGATTAAGGAATTTAAAAGTTTGTTTTTAAATTCCTTTTGAGTGTTTTTTAAATATCTTAGTGGTTTATTAGGTTTTAAAATATATAAAAAGTGTTGCCGAAGTATTTTCATTCATTTATAGAATGTCAAAAGAAATGAAATGATTTTGGATTTATACAAAATCACTCTTAGTATAATTTATTTTAAAAACGAAATTGAATATATTTAAAGGTTAAGGAATTTAAAAGTTAATTTTAAATTCCTTATTTAAACTAGCAATTTTTACACATATTAAAGATTAAATCATCAAATCTTTTCACAAGTCTTACTTGCTCGTCTAATTCTTCACAATTATAAAGCTCTTCATATAAAGCTAAGATATCTTTAAATATACCTTCTTGCTCTTTTTTGATTGATTTTGCAATGTTTTCTTCTAATGATTTATTTTGTTTTAAATTCTTATTAAGCAAACACCTAATCGCGTCATCTTTATAAAGTAATAAATGTATTTGTATAAATAAATTATTTTGCAATCTACCACTATTTTGAGCGTTATTAAAGTTATTTTCAGATAATTTTTCATAAGAACTTAAAGTATCAAAAAACTGATTTGTTTTTTCTTGATTTTTATTGCTAATTTCTGAAACTTGATTTGAATACTCTAAACACTTTTTAACACTTTCTTTTAAAGAATTTATATTCAAATTAATAGTATTAGTAGCTTCTTCTGTATTATTTGCTAATTTTCTTACTTCATCGGCAACTACCGCAAATCCACGACCATGCTCACCTGCTCTTGCTGCTTCAATTGCAGCATTTAATGATAATAATTGAGTTTGGTCTGTAATGTCTTTTACCATTTCAATAATTTTTGATATTTCATTTGTTTTTTCATTTAGACCATTGATTAAATCAGTAAATAAACCTATGTAATTTTGTAATTCATTTGAGCTTTTTGACAATTCTTTTACCATAGTTTGAGTAGTATGAGAATCATCTGCAATTTGCTTTGAAGAATTTAAAATGCTATTTAAATTAGTTTGATTTGTGCTTAAGCCATTTGTTAAAATATCAATTATACCTGAATCATTATTGTTTTGTTGAACTCTTATGCTAAGCTCATTTAAGCGTTGAGTTTCTATACTTTTTGCAATTCCTAAAATAGCACTTACTAAATTATCAGCAGTGCTTTTAAATCTACCTTTTAAACCTACACTATTAATATTTCTATAAGTTGCACCAGAAAAAGCAACTTCAATAGAACTAGCAACTTCTCTTTGCCACACTTCTATTTGGTCTAACAAATTATTTAAATGATTTGCTAATATTGTGTATTTTTCGCCCTTTATACCAGTAACTCTTGATTCTAAATATCCATTTGAAGTTTGCTCTAAAACTTCTATAATTTTATTTAATGCTTCATCATTATTTTTATTAAATATACTCATTTTAGCCCCTGAATACCTATCATAAATTCGTTATAACCTTTATTTTCTTTTTTCAAAATATCTTCTATAATTTTCCAAGAAGCATCAACTCCTTGAGCTTTCTCAACTTCAAGCATTTTAGCATATAAAGCAATAATAACTTCTTTAGCTTTTTTACCTATTTTTCTTCTAACTGAATAATATCCTATCGTATTACCAGATAAATCATAAGATATGCTAATATTAGCAAATACCCAGTAATATCCACCATCAAATGTTCTGTTTTTTACGAAAGCATAAACTTCTTTTCTTCCTTTTAATTGTTGCCACAAGTATCTAAAAACAGCCTTAGGCATATCTTTATGTCTTACAACATTATGTGGCTTATTTAAAACTTCATTTTCTGTTGAACCTATAATTTTTAAAAAAGATTCATTAGCATAAGTAATATTACCTTTAATATCTGTTTTACTAACTATAAAGTCATTATCTAATAGTTCCTTTTCCATTTTTCCCCAATCTTTTTTTAGATATTTTTGTATCAAAAAATAATTTTATAATATCTTCATTATTGTAAAATAGAGATATTATATTTTTGTAAATTTATTATCGTGAAATAAATTTTATTACTCAAACTTATTCTTCATAACAGCTTCAACAGCAATACTAGCCATTAAATCTACTTCATCTGATATTTTATTAGTATTATCAGCTACTACTACATTAGCGCGTGTTAGCTCATCTATACTACTTATTGCTTCATTTATTTGAGATATTGCTTGAGTTTGTTCTTTAATGCTTTCACTCATATCATTTATACCTTGAGTTAATACATTAACACTTGCTTCTATTTCTGTTAGTGATTTTTGAGTGCTTTCAGCTAGCTTTCTTACTTCATCAGCAACTACAGCAAACCCTCTACCATGTTCACCTGCTCTTGCAGCTTCTATTGCAGCATTAAGTGCAAGTAGATTAATTTGTTCTGCAATGTCTCTTATCATAGTAATAACATTTTTAATATCTTCTCCGTTTTTAATAACTTCGTTTGATTTTTGATTTACTGCATGCATAGATGCACTCATCTCTTCTACTGCTGCTGCACTTTCTTGTAAGCTACTTGCTTGCTTTCTTGCACCTTCGTTTATATCACTAACACTTGTTTTTAGTATTTTAGATTTATCTTGTAGGTTTCTTGCAGTTTCAAGATTTGTTTTTAACATATCTCTTATTTGCTTACCTAACATATTAGTTGCAAGTTCTACTCTACCTTTAGCATTTTTTATTTCATTTCTAAAGTCGTTTTGGCTATATTCATCAAATATCTTTTCAATTGAGTTTGTATTAGCTCCAACTTTTTCTTCTAAAGTATCAAGCATTTTATTTAAGACATTTTTTAATTCAATTAATTGTGGATTTGCAGGATTTAGAGTAATTCTTGCTTTTAAATCTCCGCTTTCAATTGCTGCTGCTGTTTGAACGCTTTGTTCTACTGCTTCTTCATCTTTTAATAAAGATAATTTAGTTTTTTCTATATTATCATTGATTGCTTTTGCCATAGAGCCAAATTCGTCTTTAGAATGTAAGATGATTTCGTGAGCGTCTTCTTTTTCGTGGTTTAGAAAAGAGAAGAATTCGTTAAGTCCTTGGGTGATTTTTGATAAAGGTTTTAAATAAAAATTAATAATTAAACTTAAAAATCCTATTACTATTATTAAAAATATTAAAAAGCTTATTAAAGTAGCATTTCTAGCATCATTTACACTATTATTTATTACATCTTCTAAAATAATGGTGCAAATACTAAATCCACTTATATCATTAATAATACAATAAGCTAAGTAATTTTTATTATCCTTTGTAAAAACAATATGATTTAAATTCTTATTAGTTTTTAGCGTAGATAATTTTTGATTTAGACTATCAAGCCATTCAGGTTTGCCTAATTCGTTTGCGTTTTCACTAGCTATTATCTCATTATTTTTATCAAGAATTAAAGTGCTAATATCATTATGAGATTTAATTTTTGTAATGGTATCGCTAAAATCATTTATTAGTATATTTCCACCAATTACAGCTACGATTTTATCATTTTTAAACACAGGTGCAAAAATAGTTGTGGCTGATTTTTTGCTTGAGACATCTTGATAAATTGATGAATTACTAGCCTTTTTTAAAGCTACTGCTTCTTTATACCAAGCTCTAGTTCTACCATCAAAATTAGGGATTAATCTAAAAGTTAAATCAGGTTCAGCCTTATAAACATTTCCATTTGCTAAGCCTATAAATAATCCTTGAAAATCTAAAACCCTATTATCACTACTAATGATTTGTTTGATAAATTCTGGGCTTAAATCATCAGCATCTTCAAAAGTTTTTGCAATTTTTTCAATTTGCTCAATACGGGTTTTGATATATTCATCAACATAAGCATTTCTTAATTGCAATTCTCCTGCTATTGAAGAATCGTAATTATTTATGATTATATCTTCTGTCTTATTGCTTTGCATATAAGATAAAACTAAAAGTAAAACTACAAATAAACTTGCAGTTGTTAATGAAATTTTGAAAGAAAGTTTCATTTGGTAATCCTTTTTTTAATTGAAATCGAATACCAATTTTACCCCCCCCCAACCTTAAATAAAAATAAAATTATAAAATAAATTATTAGATGATAAAAATTATTTACATTAATTTAAATTCTTATTTTAAATATCTTAAAAAAATACAAAAAAGTTTTTAAGCTTAAAAATTAATAAATTTAATAAATCATTAAGCTAAAAAAGAGATAATCAAACTTATTTTTTTTAAAGGACGAAAAGATGAAAATTATAGATTTAATCAAGCACAACAAATATCTTACTATCCGTCATCATCTTCGTCATCTACATAATACTCATTAATTTATAATCGTTTTTTAGTTGTGTTTTTACACTTTTTATTATTTTGTTTAAAGGAAAAAAATTGAAGAATTTAGAAAATATTTTTAAAGTAATTTTTCCACTTGCAATAGTGATTATTACTACTTATTATTGTTATCCATTTAAAGAACTTAGCGAAGCAGAGCATTTAGCTTATCTTAAAAGTTATGGCACTACTTTAGGACTTACTTCACTTGGTTTGATTATTGGTCTTACTGGTGGATTTTTATTAGCGTTTTTATTGGTGCTTAGGAATAGATTTTTAACAATGTTAATCAATGAATATTTAGATTTAATTAGGGGTATGCCATTAATGCTACTTTTAATGATATTTGCATTTGTGGTTTTTGCTCAAGTTGAAAATGTATTTTTTGTAGCCGTTATTGCTTTAGGACTTAATTCTAGTGCTTATGTTGCAGAGATTATTAGAAGTGGGATTGAAAGCGTTGATAAAGGTCAAATGGAAGCAGCAAGGTCTATGGGTTTATCGCATTTTCAAGCTATGAAAATGATAGTTTTTCCACAAGCTGTTAAAAATATCATTCCTGCTTTAGCAAATGAGTTTATATCGTTGTTTAAAGAAACTTCAGTAGTTGCGTTTATAAGCGTTGTTGATTTGACTTTTCAAAGCAAGATTTTTCAATCACTTTTATACGACCCTAAGCCCTATATTTTCGCAGGTGTTGTGTATTATGCTAGTGTTAAAGTATTTACTTGTTTTGTAAGATTATTAGAAATGAGGCTAAAAAGAAATGATTAAGATATCTAATTTATGCAAAAATTACGGGAATTTAGAAGTATTAAAAGATATTAGTGTAGAGATTAATAAAGGCGATATTATTGCTATTATTGGACCTAGTGGCGGTGGAAAAAGCACATTTTTAAGATGTTTAAATAAACTTGAAGTTGCAAGTAGTGGAGAGATTTTAATCAATAATGAAAATATCTTAGATGAAAAAATTGATATTAATAAGCACAGACAAAAAGTATCAATGGTATTTCAACATTTTAATCTATTTGCAAATAAAAATGTATTGGATAATTTGATTTTAGCCCCTGTTAGTTTAAATATTTTAAGCAAAGATGAAGCTATTAAAAAAGCTAGAAATCTTTTAGCTAAAGTTGGTTTAGCTGATAAAGAAGAGTTCTTTCCACACAAATTAAGCGGCGGTCAAAAACAAAGAATAGCAATAGCAAGAAGCCTTATGATGGAGCCTGAAGTTATATTATTTGATGAGCCAACTAGTGCGCTTGACCCTGAAATGGTAGGAGAAGTTTTAGGACTTATTAAAGAAATAGCAAGTGGAGATAATGCTCCTATTATGATATTAGTAACTCACGAAATGGGTTTTGCAAAAAATGTAGCTAATAGGGTATTTTTTATGGAAAGTGGCAAAATAGCAGTAGATGATACGCCACAAGTTGTATTTAACTCTAGCACAAATGCTAGATTAAATGAGTTTTTAAACAAAGTTTTAAATCATTAGGATTAGATATGAAAAAGATTTTTTTAGCTTTATTTATAACTTTATTTGCTTATGCAAATGAAGTTGTTAAGGTTGGTATTTCGGCAAATTACGCTCCGTTTGATATGATGGTTGATGGTAAATTGAGTGGTTTTGATGTTGATTTAGTAAATGAGATTTCAAAGGTTGCTAATCTTAAGATTGAATTTGTTAATATGAGTTTTGATGGGCTTATTCCATCTTTAGTAGCTGGTAAAATCAATATGATAGCTTCAGGAATGAGTATTAGCGAAAGAAGAATGAAGAATTGTGATTTTTCTAATCCTTATTTTTTTGGAAAAACTATGTATCTTAAAAGAAAGGGCGATATTTTCACTACAAAAGAAGATTTAAAAGGTGTTAAAACAGGAGTGAAACTTGGCACAATTCAAGAAAATACTGCAAGAAAGCTAGGTGCTAATGTGATTTTACACGAAGATTCAGCAGTGGTTGTTATGAGCCTTGTGAATAAGCAAATAGATGCGGTTGTTTTTGATTCTTTTGTGGCTAAGAAATTTATGGCAAAAAATCCTGAAATTGAGAGTTTTTATGAAGAAAATGACGGGGCTTTAGGTTTTGCATTTGCATTTGCAAAGGATAAAAATAAAGACTTAATTGATATAATTAATAAAGCCCTTGAAGAAGTAAAAGCAAGTGGTAAGTATGATGAGCTTATCAAAAAATACGGGCTATAAGGAGTAGTTATGAAAAAGTTTTTATTAGTAGTGTTTGCACTGATTTTTAGTGCTTGTTTATATGCAAATGACAAGGTTTATAAAGTTGGGATTTCTCCTGATTATCCCCCATTTGATATGTTAGTTGATGATAAGATTAGTGGTTTTGATGCTGAATTATTTGATAATTTAGCAAAAATTGCTGGTATAAAATATGAATTTAAAGCTATGAGTTTTGATGGACTTATTGCAGCACTTAAAGCAGGTAAGATTGATGCTATTATGAGTGCTATGAGTTCAAGCGAACAAAGAAAAAAAGCTTGTGATTTTAGCAATGTTTATTATAAAGCTAAGACAATTTATCTAAAGCATAAAGATAGTAGTATCGCAACTAAAGATGATATAAAAGGTAAAAAAGTAGGAGTGCAATTAGGCACGGTTCAAGAAGCAGCAGTAAAACAAGTAGGTGCGTTAGTGCAACCTAATGAAAATCCTGTTGTTTTAGTAATGGCTTTAAATGATAAAAAATTAGACGCTTTAGCATTTGATGCACTTGTAGCAAGAGAATATTTAGCAAAATATCCTAATTTAGCTGAATTTTATAATGAAGATGATGGCACAGAAGGATTTTCTATAGCGTTTAGCAAAAATGAAAATGTAGAGCTAAGAGAGAAATTAAATAAAGCTTTAGAAGAATTTATAAAAACTAGCGAATATGAAGCTTTACTTAAAAAATACAATATAAATTAATATGAGAAGTGATTTTTTTAAGCCTAGATTTAAAACTAGGCAAATTAGTGTAGGCGGGGTTAAAATCGGTGGTGATGCTCCAATTAGCGTTCAATCAATGCTATTTACAAAAACTCAAGATATTAATGGATGTTTAGAACAATTAATTGAGTTAAAATTAGCAGGTGCTGATATAGTAAGAGTTGCGTGTTTGGATATAAAAGATGCAAGGGCTTTAGCAGAACTTAAAAAGCAAAGCCCACTGCCGCTAATTGTAGATATTCATTTTAATCACAAATTAGCTTTATATTGTGCTGAATTTATAGATGGGATTAGAATAAATCCAGGAAATATCGGTGGCAAAGAAAATATAAAAGAAGTAGTAAATGCTTGTAAGCAAAGAAATATTCCTATAAGAATTGGTGTAAATCACGGAAGTATTGAAAAGCAATTTGAAAACAAATACGGCAGAAGTGTAAAAGCCTTGCTTGAGAGTGCTGTTTATAATATTAAATTACTTGAAGATTTTGATTTTAGGGATATTAAAATAAGTATTAAAACTTCAGACGCACAAAGCACAATAGAAAGTTATACGAGATTAAGAGAATTGTGTGATTATCCGTTTCATTTAGGAGTAACTGAAGCAGGAACTAAGTTTCATAGCACAATAAAAAGCTCAATTGCTATAGGTCAGTTATTATTAAATGGCATAGGCGATACTATTCGTGTTTCTATGACAGGAGAACTTAGCGAAGAAATAAGAGTCGCTAAAGCGATTTTGCAAGATAGCGGAGTGCAAAAAAGCGGTATAAATATAATTTCTTGTCCAACCTGTGGAAGAATACAAAGCGATTTATTAAGTGCTGTTAAAGTGGTTGAAGAAAAGACAAAACACATTAAAGCACCATTAAATATAAGCGTAATGGGTTGTGTTGTAAATGCTTTAGGAGAAGCTAAAGGAGCTGATGTAGCAATTGCATTTGGCAAAAATGAAGGCTTAGTAATAAGACACGGCGAAGTGGTTGCAAAATGCAAATATGATACTTTAGTAGATAGATTTTTAGATGAAGTATTAGACGAAGCAAAACTTTATGAAGAATAGAATTTGAAATTCCTATTTCAAATTCTTATTTTAATTTCTTTAATTTTTACGAGAGATTAAAATAAGAATTAAGGAAGAATTATGAGTAAGTATTTTGATATTGAATTAGAGCAAAGTATTTTATTAGCTTGTATAGAAAATAATGAAAATATAGATATAGCCGCAAGTATTATTAAGCCAAGTGATTTTTCATATAGATTACACGCTGATATATTTGAGTTTATATTAAATAAAAGAAGACTTAGAGAGAGTGTGGATTTAAAATTAGTAAAAATCTCTTTTGCAAGTGCAAAGGATAGTTTTTGGACTGCACTTGAGCAGCAAAATTCTTTCATAGAAGTTGATGAATATTCAAAAATGTTAAGGAATTTAAGTGTAAAAGACCAGCTTAATTCTTTAATGAATACAAGCACACAAGAGCTAAGCAGTGTGCAAGATAGTATTGATTATACGCATAATTTAAATGCTAAGATTTATTCTTTAGTATCAGGCGTTAGTGATAATACTTTAAAAAGCTCAAGAACTGCTGTTAATGAGTTTTATGAAGAATTAAATAGGGTTAGTAAGATAATTGATAAAGATGTAATCGGAGTTGATACAGGTTTTTCTTTATTAAATCATTATACAAAGGGCTTTAAAGCAGGGGAGTTAATAATTCTTGCAGCTCGTCCTGGTATGGGTAAGACTACATTTGCTTTAAATATTTTATTAAATGCACTTAAAAAAGATGTTGGGGTGGTGTTTTATAGTCTTGAAACAGAAGCTTATAAGATAATGGCTAAATTAATAGCACAAGATACAGGAATAGGTTTGCAAAATATCTTAACAGGAGATAGATTAACAGAAGATGAGATAAATAATATGCAAATGAGTGCGAATATGCTTAGTGAAAAGACTTTATATATTTATGATAAGGGTAATTTAAATATAGAATTTCTTCGCTCATCTTTAAGAAGATTAAAAGAAGAGCATAACAATATAGGTTTATGTGTATTAGACTATATTCAGCTTATGAACTCACTAAATACAAGGGCTGATAGACATATTCAAGTAAGTGAGATTAGTAGGGGGTTAAAACTACTTGCATTAGAATTAAAAATCCCTATTTTAGCTCTTTCTCAAGTTAATCGTTCGGTGGATTCTAGGATGAATAAAAAACTTATGCTCTCAGATATTCGTGAGAGTGGTAGTATAGAACAAGATGCTGATTTGATATTATTTATTAATAAAGCTGATGATGATCCGACTATTTTAGCAGAACGCCACGCTATACTTGATATTGCTAAGAATAGAAGTGGGGAATTAAAAGAAATTCATTTTGATTTTAAAGCTTCTAAAGCGAAATTTTTACAACTTGAGTTTAGAAAAGACAACGAACCAAGCGAGACTGAAGAATTGTAATTTAGGAAATAAATTCCTAAATTATTCAAGTATTTTTAGATTTTCACAAGCTATATTATTTCCTAAATCACAAGATTTTTTATAATACAATTTAGCCATATTTTTATCTTTTTTATGATACATAACGCCTAAATTATTACATGCGTATGCGTCTTTATTATCGCAAGATTGATTCCACAAACTAGCTACTTTATCATAATCTTTTAATTCATAATATACATTACCTAAATTATAACAAGCATTATAATCTTTAGCAGAACAAGCAATTGATAGATATTTAATAGCTAAGTTATTATTTTTTTCATTAGCATATAAATTGCCTAAGCTATAACAAGCTGGGATTAAATTATCATCACAAGCTTTTTTTAGATATATTTTTGCATTATCAAATTCTTGATTTTTTTTAAATAGTATTCCTAAATTATAGCAAGCATCTTTATAGCTATTTTCACAAGCTCTTGCTAAATATTCTTTTGATTTATTAAAATCTTGAGTATTAATCCCTGCATAAAAGCAAGCTTCATAATTTCCATTATCGCAAGATTTTTCATAATATTTACTTGCTTTATCTTTTTCGTTATTTTTACTATAAATTACCCCTAAATTGTAGCAAGCATTATAAATATCGCCATCACAAGCTAGGGTAAAATGTCTTATAGCAAGACCTAAATTATCTTGATTATATTCAACTACACCTTGATTATAACAAGCAGCAGGGATTTTGCTATTTTCACAATCACTTAAATAATCAGCCATTGATACTAAACTCATACTAATTAAAAATAATATCTTTTTCATGTTCTAAACTCTTGTAATTTTTTATTTAGCTCTTCAGTCATTTCACTAAGGTGATTTGCTGCACCAGCTATTTCTTCAACGCTTCTTGCGTTTTCGTTCGTTATTGTATTCATATTGTTTAAATTATTTAGAATTTCTTCCATATCTTTACTTGTATTTATATAATCATTCACGGTTTTTTCACTTGAGCTAATAGCTTCTGCTACGCTATTTTTCATAATATTCATATTATCTTTAGTAGAATTTGCAATATTACTTAAATCTTGCATTTGGTTTGAGTTAATACTCATTTGCTCACTTGCGTCTTTTATACCTTGAACTATAATGCTTATAGTAGCATTCACCTCGCTAAGACTTCTTTGTGTTTTTTCAGCTAATTGTCTAACCTCATCAGCTACTACGGCAAACCCACGACCTGCCTCGCCTGCACGTGCAGCTTCAATAGCGGCATTTAGTGCAAGAAGATTTGTTTGGTCTGCAATTTCGTTAATGATTTCTAATACTGATTTTACATTATCAGCATCTGTGCTAAGCTTTTCTATTTTCATAGCAAGTTCGCTTTCAATACTTGCACTATTTATAATTTTATTACTTAATATATTAATTTCTTTATTTGAAGTTTCCATCATATTTAAAGCTTCATCTAATTTTATAGTAGCTTCTTTAGCCTTTTGAACTCCTATTTCTAAGCTTTCTTTGGTATTTTGTCCTTTTTTAGCTATTTGATTTACTATTTCACTGCCTTCTTCAGCGCGTTTTCCTGTTTGAAGACTAGTATTGCCTAATTCACTTGCTATTGAAGCATTTTCGTTAGAAATATTTTTAGCTTGCTTGATTAAAATTCTTATTTTTTCTAAAAATTCATTAATAGCACTTGAAGCGTGAGCTATTTCATCATTTCCTTTTACTTCTAATTTATTAGTTAAATCCCCATCTCCACTGCTTAAATCTCTTGCTTTAATCTCTAATATTTTTAAAGGTTTTGATATAAATAAAGTTGCGAAAATATATGCAATAAGCATTAAAACTATGAAAATAATTGCACTAATAATTATAAATTTTATTAATTCTTTAAATTGTTCTTCGCCTAATTCTTTTGCGTTTTTATCTAAGAATGTATAAACACTATCTAAATCAACTGCAGTGCTAAATATCAAGCCACTTGCTTTATCTTGTAATGAATATGCTAAGAATTTCTTAGTAGTTTTATCTTTATATTTAAACTCATATTCGCTAAAGCCACCACCATTTTTTCCAGCATTGATTATATCTTGTATGAAAGCTTTATTATTGGTATCAACTGAATTAATTTTATTAGTTCCAATCCAATCTTTTAGTGTGTGATACACAACTAAACCATCTTCTTGAAATACTAAAAATCCTTTAGTATTGTTATCGTATCTTACTTCATCTAATTTGTTTTTTAATATGTCATTAAATTCTTTTAATTTGTTTTGATTTTCTAAATCTTTATATGTTGTTTTTGTATATTGAACCATACTTTCTACTAAAGTTTTTACTTGTTCTTTTCTAAGATATATGCTTTCGTTTTCAATTTCAGTTAGCATTTTGTTTTCTAACTTATCAAACATTAAACTAGAATTAAAGCTAAGTGATACTACTAATAGCAATAATGAACAAAATACCAATATACTAATCTTAAGTGAAATTTTCATTCTAAATCCTTTTAATTTTTTGTAAATAATAAATATATTAGATAAATTTTTATTAATTAAATTTTATTTTTTTTACATTTTTCATTCTTTTTAATTTGTATTAATTATTAAATAAGCAAAATTTGATTAAATCCTAAGAAAAAACCTAATGGAGGCAGTATGATTACAGGTGCAAAGATGATTTGTGAAGCTTTAAAGCTAGAAGGTGTTGAAGTAGTTTTTGGTTATCCTGGTGGAGCAGCTTTAAATATCTATGATGAATTGTATAAACAAAATGATTTTAAACATGTTTTAGTTCGTCACGAACAAGGTGCAGCTCACGCAGCAGATGGCTATGCAAGGGCTAGTGGTAAAGTTGGAGTTGCTATTGTTACAAGTGGTCCAGGATTTACAAATACTTTAACAGGGATTGCTACAGCTTATGCTGATAGTATTCCTATGGTTTTAATTTCAGCTCAAGTTGCAAATTCACTAATAGGAACTGATGCGTTCCAAGAAATTGATGCAGTTGGAATGAGTAGGCCTTGTGTAAAGCATTCTTATTTAGTAAAAACTATTGAAGAATTACCAAGAGTTTTAAAAGAAGCTTTTTTTATAGCAAGAAGTGGTCGTCCAGGGCCTATTCATATTGATATTCCAAAGGATATTACAGCTATTAAAGGCGAATTTAAATATCCTAGTGAAGTAAATATGAAAACATATAAGCCAACTTATAAAGGCAATCCAAGACAAATTAAACGCCTAGCAAGTGCTTTAATGGAAGCTAAAAAACCACTTTTATATATAGGTGGTGGTTGTATTAGCTCAAATTCTAGCGAGGCTATCCGTAAATTTGTGGAAAAAACTAAAGTTCCTGCGGTTTGCACTTTAATGGGTTTAGGGGTATTAGAACACGATAATCCGTATAATCTAAGAATGGCAGGAATGCACGGAAGTTATAGAGCTAATATGGCTATGAGTGAATGTGATTTATTAATTTCATTAGGTGCTAGATTTGATGATAGAATTACAGGTAAAACTAGCGAGTTTGCAAAATTAGCAAAAATTGCTCATATTGATATTGACCCAACTTCAATTTCTAAAATCATTAAAGCTGATTTTCCTATAGTTGGAGATGTTGGTAGTGTTATTAGCGATCTTTTAGATGAGGTAAAAGAATTTGAATTTGATTTATCAACTTGGCATAGTGTTTTAGATAGACACGAGAGTTTATATCCATCATTTAGCTATGAAGATAGCGATGAAATCTTAAAACCACAATGGGTAATTAATGAATGTGCGAAAATTACTCCTAATGCAAATATTATTACCGATGTAGGGCAACACCAAATGTGGGTAGCACAATTTTTTAAATTCAATGAGCCAAGAAGACTTAGTACAAGTGGTGGTTTAGGAACTATGGGATATTCAATTCCTGCTGCTTTAGGAGTTGCATTTGCAAAAAATAATGAAGTAGTTCTTAATTTTGCTGGTGATGGTTCGTTTTTGATGAATATTCAAGAATTAATGACGCTAACTGCAGAGCGTAAAAAAGTAATTAATATTATTTTAAATAATGCTTATTTAGGAATGGTTCGCCAATGGCAAACTAGATTTTATAATGAAAGATATTCAGAAACCAATCTTGAAGATGTGCAACCTGATTATGAAATGTTAGCAAGAAGTTTTGGCTGTGATAGCTTTAGAGTAAAGAGTAAAGATGAATTTATTAAAGCATATCACGAATGTTTAAAAAGCCCTAGAACTTGCGTGATTGATGTTGTTATTTCAAGATTTGAAGATGTTTTACCAATGGTTCCAGCAGGTGCTGCAATTTATAATATGATATTACCACAAAAATTAATCACAAAGGATAGCAAATGAGAAGGGCGTTAAGCGTTATTGTAGAAAACCAACACGGGGTTTTAAGTAGAGTAGTAGGGTTATTTTCTGGTCGTGGTTATAATATAGATAGCTTAACTGTTGCTCCTATTGCAGGGACAGAGTTTTCAAGAATTAATATAATTACAAGTGGAGATGAAGCTGTGTTTGAGCAAATTACTAAACAACTTCATAAATTAATTTCTACTTATAAAGTTTTTGAAGATTGCGAATTTGTTGAGCGTGAATGTGTTTTGGTAAAAATCAATATAGACCAAAATCTAGCTGGTCTTGATAGTTTATTAAAAGGCTATAATGGAACAATAGCTCACTCAAATGATGAATATATGACAATTTGCGTAAATGATACTAGCGATAGAGTGGATAATTTTTTAAAGACGATTAAAAAATACAATCCTAAAGATTGTGCTAGAAGCGGCGTTGTTTTGATGGAAAATTAATATGAAAAGTTTAAAAGAATTATGTGAAAATATAGGAATTAAAATAGAATTTGAAATGCAAATTTCAAATCTAAATTCCTTAGAAGATGCAAATGAAAATGAGCTTAGTTTTTGTGTAAAAGAATGTGATGCTTTAAAAACTACTAAAGCAGGTGCGGTATTAATTAGTGAAAAATTAGCAAATCTTTTACCAACAAATGTAAAAGCAGTTATTTGCGAAGACCCAAAATATATTTTTGCATTGTTTAGTAAGGTATTTTCTAAGGATTTAATTAGAGTTGGTAAAGACGCAATTATAGGCGAAAATACAACAATAATGCCAAATGTTTATATAGGTAAAGATGTTAGCATAGGAAGTAATTGCACTATTTTAGCAGGTGCTTATATTGGCGATGGAGTTTGTATTAAAGATAATGTAATAATATACCCAAATGTTACAATTTACAATGATAGTGTAATAGGAAATCATTGTATAATTCACGCTGGAAGTGTTATTGGAAGCGATGGTTTTGGCTATGCAAGTAATAGCAAAGGACATTTTAAAATCTATCATAATGGTTATGTAGAATTACAAGATTTTGTTGAGATTGGTTCGTGCGTTTGTATTGATAGAGCAGTGTTTTCAAAAACACTTATAAAAACAGGCACTAAAATTGATAATTTAGTTCAAATAGGACATAATTGTGTTTTAGGTCAAGGTTGCTTAGTAGTATCTCAAACAGGACTTGCGGGTTCAAGTGAGCTTGGAAATGCTGTTGTAATGGGTGGTCAGAGTGCAACGAGTGGGCATTTAAAAATTGGCGATGGTGCTATTATTGCTGCTAGGGGTGGAGTTAGTAAAGATTTAGCTGGTGGCAAGGTTTATGGTGGATTTCCTATAATGGAGCAAAGTGAGTGGCTAAAAATGCAAGCAAAATTAAAAAGGATTAATAAATGAAAGCTGAACTAATTAGTTCAATTTTACTCAAAGGCACTCAAAGTGGCAAAATATCATTAGCTAATATTAAAAACCCTTATGGAGATGGTAGCAATGATGTTTTAAGCATAGCTGTGTGTTTAAAAGAAAATATTCCAGAATGGAAAGTTCATATTCCTTATGAAAATTTAGATGAATTAATAATAGCTTTACAATCAATTAGTGGCAAAAGGCAATAAAATTGATTAAAACCCATTTAAGAATTTTTGAAATAGTGCTAATACTTATGATGTTTAGCATAGTTTTTGTTTTTTCTATGGGTTTTTTTAACTATGGGGGACAAAAATCTCCTTATGGTTTTTTATTTTCTCAAACTCTTTTTGCGATTGTTGGAGTGCTTATTATTTTTACATTTCAATTAATTAGCGAAAAGGCTTGTTATAGAATTTTATATGTTATTTTAGGTTGCAGTGTTTTAGCTTGTTTCGTCTTACCATTTTTACCTGCTTCGTTAGTTGTTGAAACTAAAGGAGCTAGAAGATGGATTAGGCTTTTTGGTTTTTCCATTGCACCATTAGAATTTGTAAAAATTTCTTTTATAGCTTTTTTGGCTTTTACATATTCAAGAAAGATTGATAAAAGCAAAAGAACATTTATACAAGATTTGCGATTATTAGCTCCAACTATAGCTATATATTGTTTTATTTTTGGCTATGCTTATATTACTCAAAATGACTTAGGACAATGTGTTGTAACTGCTGTTACATTGTTTATTATGGCATTATCTGCTGGGGTTAGGTTTAAAAATATTTTATATTTATTCTTAGCTGCAATTGCTGCTGGAATTTCATTAATAGCTTATAATCCTAGAAGACTTGAAAGAGGGCTTGAGTGGTGGGGTAGTATTCAAGATTTTGTTTTACCAATTTTCCCTGAAAGCATTCAAGAAAGTCTTAAAATAGCCCATTCAAGTGAGCCTTATCAAATATCACATAGTTTAAATGCTATTACAAATGGAGATTTATTAGGGCAAGGATTTGGATTAGGGGTTTTTAAATTAGGATTTTTAAGTGAGGTTCATACTGACTTTATTTTATCAGGCATTGCCGAAGAAATAGGATTTTTAGGATTTTTGTTTGTTTCTTTATTGTTTGGTTTTTTAATAGCTTCGGTATTAAAACTATCAACTTATATGAAAAATAAGCAAAATTATTTGTTTTGTATAGGCTATGGTGTTTGTATTATGGCTACTTTTTTAATGAATATTGGTGGAATTATTTCTTTAATTCCTTTAAAAGGAATTGCAGTGCCATTTTTAAGCTATGGGGGTAGCTCTATGTTGGCTAATTCTATAGCTATTGGAATATTATTAAGTATTTTTAAAAATACAGGAGAAAATATTAATTTGGAAAATAAAGAATGATAGCAATTACTGGTGGTGGAACAGGCGGGCATTTAGCAGTAGCTAAAGCTGTGTCAAAAGAATTAGATGAGTTTGTTTATATAGGTAGCACTAAAGGACAAGATAGTTTATGGTTTGAAGGTAGCAATTGCTATTTTTTAAAAAGTAGTGGTTTTGTAAATCAAGGAATTTTAGGCAAGATTAAAGTTTTATTTTCTTTAATAGCTTTAGTATTTGAATGTCTTAAAATATTTAAAAAGCATAAAATTACTTGTGTTTTAAGCGTTGGTGGATATTCAAGTGTGCCTGCTAGTATAGCTGCAATTATTAGTTTTAAAGCACTAATAATTCACGAACAAAACTCAAAAATGGGTCTTGCAAATCGCCTTACAAAACCATTTGCTAAAAGGTTTTTTTCAGCTTATGAAAAAGAGTTTTGCCCTTACCCTGTGCAAGAAAAATTTGCACTCAATAAAAGAAAAAGAACCGAAATTAAAACGATTTTAATAATAGGTGGCTCTCAAGGAGCTAGATTTTTGAATGATTTTGCATTAGAGCTTTATCCTGAATTATTAAAATTAAATATTAAATTAATTCATCAATGTGGTGCTAAAGAGTATGATAAATACGAAAAAGCGTATGAGAAATACGAAATTAAACCAACACTAATAGGTTTTTCAAAAGATATTGATAAGTATATGCAAGAAGCTGATTTTGCTATTAGTAGAGCAGGTGCTAGTGCTAGTTTTGAGCTAATAAACATAGCTTTGCCAACACTTTTTGTGCCATATAAATATGCTTATAAAAATCATCAATATTTTAATGCCTTGCATTTAGTAGAAAACAAACTAGCATTTATTTGTGAAGAAAAGAATTTAAATAAAGAATTTGTATTAAATTTGCTTAAAACAAATGCCTTAGAATACGCTAATAATTTATATGAATATGAAAATGTAAATGGTGCTAAATTCTTAGCAAATGTTTTAAAGGAATATTAATTTGAGCTTTTTTTCTGTTGAGTTTTTAATATTAATATTTATATTTTTCATTGTATTTAATTTGCTAGGCAAAAATAGGCAAAATGCTTTATTGTTAGGGTTTAATATACTAATACTATATTTATTTAATCCTTATTGCTTATTAGTAGTGTTTGTTTTTAGCTTTTTTATTCATTTTTTTGCTTTGAGCGTTTATGTTAGAAATTCTAAAAATATCTTTTATACTGCTATATTTTTTATAGTGTTGAATCTATGTATATTCAAATATTATTCAAGTATTAAAGATAGTGTTGATTATGTTCTAAGCTATTTTGATATTATGATTGCTGATATAATTTTTCCTTTAGGGCTTAGTTTTTATACTTTTAATGCAATTACTTATATTGTTTGGGTTTATAAAGAAAAGCAAGAGCCAGTTGGTTATTTAACGCTTTTTACTTATCTTAGTTTTTTTGCTACTTTTGTTAGTGGTCCTATATTTAGATATGTTGATTTTATTAAGCAATTTAATACTTTAAAACGCTTTAAACACAAGGATTTAATACTAGCTAATTTATTGTTTGCTTTAGTAAAAGTATTTTTGATTTTACCTATTGTGGATAAGTATTTTTACGCATTTTTAAATGATTTAAATAATTTAAGTTTTTTAGGTTTATTAAATTGTTTTTACTTGTATTCAATCAAATTATATTTAGATTTTAGTGCTTATATTAATTTAGTTTCCGCATTTGCTTTAATGATTGGTTTTAAATTGCCTAAGAATTTTAATAATCCATTTAAAGCTAGAAATATTCAAGATTTTTGGAAAAGATGGCATATTAGTTTATCAAGTTTTATTCGTGATTATATTTATATTCCACTTGGTGGAAATAGGGTAAATAGAACAAGTTTGAATATTATTATTGCCTTTGTTATTTCGGGTATTTGGCACGGAAATTCGTATAATTTTGCTTTATGGGGTTTAGCTCACGCTTTAGGGCTGATTTTTATTTCTTTATTTTCTTATAGGTTTAATAAATTTGTAGCTTCATTTATAACTTTTACTTATATTAGCATTGTTTGGAGCTTTTTTTATTTTGTGAGTTTTGATGAGGTTAGAGAATATTTTTCATTTTTCTTGAAATTTAATTTCATTGATAAAAGAGAAATTTATATATTTTTAGTAGTATTTATTTTATTTATAATTAATTTTTATTCTAAAAACCACTTAGCATTGGTTGTAAATATTTTAAGACATTTAAATATTTTTATAAAAATTATTGTAATTAATCTAGTTTTATTAATTGTGTTTATTTATATGCCAAGTGGAATTCCTAACTTTATATATGCAGGGTTTTAATGAGAGAATTTGTTTTAATAATTATTAGTTCAAGCATTATTTTTATTAGCTTATTTAACGACTCTTTAAAAGAATATTATGAAGTAAATTATCATAAAAATATAGATTTTGATTTTGTATTTTTTAAAAAAAGCAATGAATTTAAAGAATACCTAGAATACAATGTATTTTTTACAAAGGTAAAAGAAATAAAACCACAAATAAGCAATGAAAACAATAATAAAATAAAGGTATTTCATAAATGCTATCTTGATACTTTATATATGATTAAGCTAATTGCTAAGCAAGAAATTCACAATAATCAAAAATTAGTTTTAAGTAAAGATAATGGAGTAATTTTATTAGGCGATAGTTTAATGCAAGGTGTTGGGCTAAGTATATGCAATTCTTTAAAAAAACAAAATATTAAATGTGAGAATTTAGCAAAGCAAAGCACAGGATTACTTAGAAAAAAATACTATGATTATGCAAAGGTTTTAAAATCTTCTTTACAAGAAAGTGCGATTAAAAATGTAGTAATTTTAGTAGGTGTAAATGATTTATGGAATGCTAATGAAAACAATAAGGTATTAAAATTTGGCGATAGTGAATGGAAGAGTTTTTATACAAAAAGAATTGATGAACTTGTAAAAATTACAAGAGATTATAACGCTAATATTTTTTGGTATGAATTACCTGTAGTTAAAAACGATGAGCAAAATGAAAAAATAAAAATATTAAATGAAGTATTTTATGAATTGGCTAAAAAAAATAATTATCAATTCATAAAATTAGATTCTGTATTAACCGAGCATTTTGATTTTTATATCAAGATAGATGGCAAAAGCAAAAGGATTAGGTCAAATGATGGCATACACTTTACTCCACTTGGGTATGAGTTGATTTCACAAGATTTTTTTAAAACAGTTGAAATACAATGAGAATTATTATTTATCTTAGTATAGTTATATTTTTTTCATCTTGTAGTTATGTGGATAGTTTATTTATAAAAGAGATAAAAACAGATAAGATTTATAAATCCCCTAAAATATCTCAAAAAAGCCAAAATGAAATTTTTGTAAGCAAAGAAGCAAAAGTTAAAACAAATTTAGTTAATTTTCAGTCTGATAAACCAAAAGAAATCCAAGTAAAACCTAAAAGCAATCTTTTAATTCCTTATAAAAAAATAGCATTTATAGGAGATTCTCATTTAGCAAGTGATTATATTCCCGAATATTTTAGAAAGGCTTTAAATATTCACTCTTTAGGATTTGTTCCTGCGATTTTACCTAAATGGCACAATCAGTATTTAGCAGATTATAATAATTTAGGATTTAATGTAGAGTATTTGATAAATACAAAAACTAATTTAAGTTTTGGTGGAATTAATGCAAATTGCAATACAAAATGTGAAATTAATATAAATCTTAAATTCAAGGCTAATAATGTTGAGTATTTAGAATTTAAATCAGGAATTTGGAATATAAAAAATTATCAAAAAAATACAAATCAGATTAATTTTTCTACAACGGCAAATAAAATCGGTGGTTTTATTACTAATAATTCTAGTTATATTGATAATTTAGGTATTAATGGAGCTAGTATTTTTAATTATTCAAGAATAGATTATAACTTAGCTAAAAGTGTTGCTAAGAAATTAGATTATGATTTAATAATTTTTTCTTTTGGCACAAATGAGAGTGTGTCAAATAAGATTAATCAAGAGAATTTCATTAATAACTATTTAAATATTATAGAACTTTTCAAAACAAAAAAATCAAAAATAATATTATTAATCCCGCCAGAACCAACATTATTTGTGAATAAAAACTATGTTAAAGGAGAGAATAATGCTTTAGTAAAAACTTTAATCAAACAAGTGGCAAAGACAAGTGGTGTTTATATTTTTGATATAGATAATTTAATGCAAAAAGAAGGGGGAAAAATTGCTTGGATAAATGATAAAAAATCATTAAAAAATACACATCTTACTAAGTCGGGCTATGAGTATGTAGCATTTAGGTTATTAGAGTTTTTAAAGATTACAAAGGAATAAAATGAAAGATGAATTAATATATAAATTAGAAGATAGGCCTCCGTTTGTGCGTGCTGTTTTAGCTGCACTTGTTCATTTATTAGCTATGTTTGTAGCAGTAATAACTCCTTCATTATTAATAGGAAAAGAATTAGGACTTAGCCCTGAAAATGCTACTAGGATTATTTCTATGTCATTATTTGCTAGTGGGGTAGCTGGATTTATTCAAATGATGACTTTAAAGGTTGGAAAATTTCAAATTGGTTCAGGTTTATTAAGTGTTCAAGGAACAAGCTTTAATTTCGTTTCAGCAATCATTACAGGTGGCTTAGTATTAAGAAATCAAAACCTAAGTGATGCAGAGATTTTAGCAGCAATTTTTGGAACTCTTATGTTATGTAGTATCACTGAAATGCTAGTATCAATCAGTTTAAAATATGTAAAAAGAATTATTTCAAATCTAGTTTGCGGAATTGTTGTAATGATAATAGGTCTTACTTTAATTAGTGCAGGACTTATTAGTGCAGGCGGTGGATTTGCTAGTATGAGCAAGGATATTCCTGCGAATTTACAATTTGCAAGTTTAGAAAACTTAGCTTTAAGCGGGGTAGTATTATTATCAATTGTAGTATTTAACTCTTTTAAAAAGCCTATTTTTAGGGTTGGAGCTTTATTTTTCTCAATTATTATTGGTTTAATACTTGCTACATTTTTAGGTAGATTTGATTTAAGTAATGTGCATTCAGCTAATTTATTTATAGTTCCTGAACCATTATTTTATGGTCTTAGTATTGAAGTTAGCCTAATTTTGCCATTTGCGATAATATTTTTAGTTACTTCACTAGAAACCATTGGCGATATTAGTGCTACAAGTGAGCTAAGTCATCAGCCAATGAAAGGCGAAATATACGAAAGAAGATTAAGGGGTGGGGTATTTGCTAATGGGTTTAACTCTTTAGTATCAGCATTTTTTAATACTTTTCCAAATTCTTGTTTTGGTCAAAACAACGCAGTAATTGCACTAAGCGGGGTTGCAAGTCGTTATGTTGGATATATTGTTTGTATTATGCTTATGATTTGTGGGATTTTTCCTATTGTTGCGGAGTTTGCTTTAAGAATACCTGAACCTGTAATTGGTGGTGCTATTTTAGTAATGTTTGGAACAATTGCTGCAACTGGAATTAAAATAATTTCAAGAGAAGAATTAAATAAGCGTTCTGTTATGATACTTTCAATTTCACTTGCTCTAGGTTTAGGTGTAAGCACTCAACCACTTATTTTAGAGCATTTACCTGATGTGTTTAAAAATCTATTTGGCTCAGCAGTTGCAACTGCAGGATTTAGTGCTATATTGCTTGAGATTTTATTACCTAAGGATAATAAATGAGAAAACTATTAATATTATTAATTCCTAGCTTTATTTTTGCTAGGATTTTAATTCAAGGTGCAATGCCTATTGAGATTGATACTTTAGTAAATGCTATGAGTGATAAAAAGGTGGTTAAAATCGGTAGCTATATATTTTATGAAGGCAAAATTAAAGGAAAAGATATTGTAGTATCAAGGACTTTAATAGGTCTTGTAAATGCTTCAGCAGCCACAACTTTAGGCATAACTTATTTTAAGCCTGATATTATTATAAATCAAGGCACAGCAGGTGCTATTGTAGAAGGTCTTAAATTAGGGGATATAGTTGTAGGAGATAGAATTTATAATGCAAATTCTTATAAAACTCCTAAGAGTTTATACACTATCAATCCTTTAGCAAAAGAGCCAATGATAGCTCCACTAACTTTGCTAGATACAAATAATGAAGATTTAAAAAATGAGTATTTTACAAGTGATGAAACTTTAGTAAATAAATTTATAAGCCTAGCTCCTAAAGGGATTTTAAAGGTAAATATAGCTAGTGCTGATGCGTTTAATAAAGAAATCTTAATGCTTCATCTTTGGAATAAAACCTATAATGCAAGTGTTGAAGAGATGGAAAGTGTAGCTGCTGCTCAAGTTGCTAAAGCTTTTAATGTGCCGTTTTTAGCTATTAGAATTGTATCTGATAATTTGATTGAAGATATTGATTATACTCCTAGTATTGCTATTAAATTACAAGAATTATTAATAAAGATTATTGATAAGTTTTGATATTTAATTTTTATCCTAGCAAAAACTAGGATAAAAATCTTTTTATATTTTAAAATATTTTATATGTTGTGTTAAGGTATTTGCAATTTCTTTTAAGCTATTTGCTGCGTGTGTGTTTTCTTGCATAGATTTATTGGTATTTTCAGAGCTTTTTGTGATACTTATCATATCGTTATTTAGGCTTTGAAGTTTTTCTACTTGTGCGTTAGCAGCGTTACTTACTTCATTAGCTTTTAATAATGAATCATTTGCTTGATGGCTGATTTGCTCTAAAATCAAATTAGCTTCATTAGCCAGTCTCATTCCGCTTTCTACTTGTGGAACTGCTGTTTGAATAGCATCAACCGTTGCTTGAGTTTCGCTTTGTATTATTGAAATCATATTTGATATTTCATTTGTTGCTGTGTCAGTTTTTTCTGCTAATTTTCTAATCTCATCAGCTACAACTGCAAATCCACGCCCATGCTCTCCTGCACGAGCTGCTTCAATTGCAGCATTTAATGCAAGAAGATTTGTTTGCTCTGTGATTTCTTTAATCAATTCTGCACTATTGCTAATTTCGGTTGAGTGTTTATCTAGCATTTTGATTTGCTCTGAAGAATAATGCACGGTTTCTGTGATTTTTTCTATTTCTTTAATTGTAGTTCTCATAGAATTAATTCCATTATTTGATAATTCAACCGTTTTTTGAGAATTTTCTTTAGTTTGATTTGCTATATTTAATACATCTTGCATAGCTATTCTAGCATTGTTTATATTTTCTAAAGATTCTCTTGATTTGTTTTGTTGTTCGTTTGATAATTTACTAGCATTATTTGAAGCATTTGTTACTTCTTTTGCACTATTTTCTAATTCTTTTGAAGAATGAATTACTTCTCCTACAATATCTTTTAATTTATTTTCCATTTCTTTTAAAGCATATAGCATACTATCTTTATACTTAGTATCAATTTTAGTATCTAAATTCCCGTGTGATATGCTAATTACTGCTTTAACTGCGTCTTTTACTTCTCCACCAAGTGAGCTAATAATTAATCTTGTTATATAAAGTGCTAAGAAAATCGCTACTAAAAATGCAACTATGCTAATTGCTATACTACTACTTAAAAAGCTGCTAATTGTCCCTCTTGCTTGTTTTGTTAATGCTTGATTTTTTGCTTCTTGATAGTCAATAAATTCATTAATAACATTTAGCCAAGTAACAAAACTATCTCTTGCTTGAGATAATAATATTTCGTGAGCTTTGTTTGTATCATTATTGTTTTTATATTGAATTATTTCTTTTATTAAAGGAAGAGTTTTTGCTTCTACGCCTTTAATTTTTTCTAAAATCAATCTATCTTTATCATCTACCAAATTAGCATTTGCAAATATTTTTGCCATATTATTAGCTGCTACATTGTAATTGTTTTCTAATTTATCAATTAAAGATATAGCATTATTTATCTCGTTTTTATCACTTAATAAAACAACATCTCTAATAGCTATTGCTCTATCATGCACACTACCTCTAAAATCAACTGCATACCTTTGTTTTACAGCATTTACATCGCTAATTTCGTTTAAATCATTATTTACGCTATTAATTTTAATATATCCGCTAAAAAATATGATTAAAATAAATGCAAGAATACTAGCAAAACCAATGAATAATTGAGCTTTTAAAGAAAGATTTTTCCCTAACATTTTATTTCCTTTTAAATTAAATTTATTTTATTATAATAAAAATTATTAATTAGCAAAATAAAAATTAGAAAAATTATAATGATAATTTAATATATGAATTAATTAAGTTTAATTTAAGCATATAAGCTAGGAATTTTAGTTGAAATTCAATCTTATGATGATTTTTATATTTTAAAATTAAAAGAATTTAAATTAGGAATTAATTGCATAAGCCTTTTAATTAATAGCTTTTGTGTGTTAAGGTGCTTAAATCTATTTTTTTTAAAGGTTTTTTGATAATTTCAATTTTAGTTTAATGATTTTAATTAATTTAGCAAGATAGCTTATGGATTAGGTTTTTGTTTTATACCAAAATTGACCTAATCCCATTATAAATCCTTTTTAATTTTTAAAAGTTATTTTAATTTTAATAGCTATTTAGTCTATTTTTTTCATCTAAATATTTTCTATATTTTTCTGCACATCTTTTTATGAATTGTTCGTTAAGGCGTATTTCTCTGCTTAACTCCTCATATGTATTATAAGCTTCACGATTATTTACATAATCTTTTCTATATTTTTCCATGCGTTTATCTATTTCTATTGTTAAAGCTTCTCTTTTTGTACTAATTTTTTTGTGTAAATCTAATATTTTTTTATAGTTTGCTTCTGATCCTGTTCTGTAAAAATCCTCTAGTAGTTGCATTACTTGGGATACATATATTAGGTCATCTTTATACGCTTTTTTAACAATTTCTTTTAATTGTGCAGCGTTCATTTTAGAATAGTCTACAGTTTTAGCTACATTGCTCTTTTTCACTTCTTTAGTAGTGTTAGCTGTTGTATCAGCACTTAATGTTGGAGTTGCTAACGCAATCATTGCCATTGTTGTTAAACTTAATAATTTTTTCATTGTTTTTTCCTTTCAAAATAGTTTTTTTTAATTTTTAGATTTTTTATATTTTTTAGTTTTAAAATAAATTAGTTAGATAGCATCGTAATTTTTATCCATATTAACTCCTTTAATGAAATAAAATTTATTGTAATACCCCCCCCCATTAATAAAAGTTAATAAGATTAATTAGATAGTTTAAAAATAAGTTTTTTTATGTGAATTAAATATTAAATGTCGTTATAAGGCAAAATATTATATTTTGTGCTTAATCAAAATAATTACTAGCTTAGAATTTAAATTAAAAAAATTATTTAATAGAGTATGGATTTTCCTAATTTATAGATAAATTAGGAAAATTTATTAATTAGATAGTATCTCCGTTAAAGATTGAGTTTTTAACCACTACATAATCAACTTTTCTAATATCACGAAGTTCTTTTCCACCTGCATAAGAAATTGAGCTTTGCAAATCTTCTCTCATTTCATTTAAGGTATCAAAAATATTTCCCCTAAATGGAACATACATTTTTTTACCTTCTACATTTTTACGCTCACCTTTTTGAAATTCGCTTGCTGAGCCATAATATTCTTTCATTTTTTTACCATCAATTTCTATGGTTTTTCCAGGACTTTGCTCGTGTCCGCTAAATAATGAGCCTATCATTACAAAAGTAGCTCCAAAACGAATTGATTTTGCTATATCTCCGTGATTTCTAATACCACCATCTGCAATTATTGGCTTTTTAGCACTTTTAGCACACCAGCGTAGAGCTGCTAATTGCCAACCACCAGTTCCAAAACCGGTTTTAAGCTTAGTAATACACACCTTACCAGGTCCAATACCAACCTTAGTTGCATCAGCTCCAGCATTTTCTAAATCCCTAACAGCTTCAGGAGTTCCGACATTTCCTGCTATTACAAAGCTAGTTTTTAATGTGCTTTTAATGTATTTAATCATCTTAATTACATTGTCGCTATGTCCGTGAGCAATATCAATTGTAATATATTCAGGATATAGCTCATTTGCTTTTAATTCATCAATAAATTCGTATTCTTTTTGAGTAATGCCAACAGAAATTGACGCAAAAAGCCCTAATTCTTGCATTTTTTTTACAAAGTCTAATCTTTTTTCAGGCTCAAATCTATGCATAATGTAAAAATAATCACTTCTAGCAAATGAAATCGCTAATTCTTCATCAATGATTGTTTGCATATTTGCAGGAACTACAGGTAGTTTAAAAGTTCTATTACCAAGCCTTACGCTAGTATCGCATTCGCTTCTTGAATTGATTATACATTTTGCAGGGATTAATTGCACGTCTTCATAATCAAATACTAATAAATTATTTAACATCTCATCTCCTTAAATTAAAGAATTGATTTTATCTTATAAACAATTAATAAAAACTTGATTTTAAAAGTAAAAATACTTTACGGAATTTAAATCCGGATTTTCACCGGAATTATTTTTTAGCTATCGCTTCTATTTCTATTCTTGATGCTTTTGGTAATGCTGCTACTGCAAATGCACTTCTAGCAGGGAAAGGCTCTTTAAAAAACTCAGCATAAGCTTCATTAACTGCTGCAAAATCATTTATATCAGCTAATAAAACCATTGTTTTTATAACATTATTCATATCTAAACCTTGCTCGTTTAAGATAGCTTTTATATTTCTTAAACTTTGTCTTGTAAGCTCTTTAATATCGCCTTTTACAAACTCTCCTGTACTAGGGTCAATTGGTAGCTGACCACTAACAAATACTAAATCATCTGATTTACCACACACACTATAAGGTCCAATAGCCTTTGGATAATTCATTTTTTCTCCTTTTTTGAAAAATTTTGCAAAAATATTAGCAAAAAAATATTAATTGATAAAAAATAATAAAAAATATTACTTTTTTACTAAAATTTTCTTAAATTTATCTAATTTTAAGAAAATTTTATTAAATTTACTTCAAAATAATAATTTTATTTTTAAAGGAGAGTTGAGATGTTTAGCATTTTGTTTTCACTAGTAGCAATTGCTATATTAGTTTTTATGCTTGCAAAAAAGATAAATGCTCATATGGCGTTGTTGCTTAGTGGTTTGTTTTTATTATTAGTTGCGACTATGCACGATAGTAATGCTATTTTTACTAGCAAAGTCTTAGACGCTAAAGGGGATTTAAATTTTTGGTTTTTTAATCTTTTTGAAGTTTTTAATAAAAACCTTTCTTCTACACTTAGTGGTCTTGGGCTTACTCTTATGTGTATAGCAGGTTTTAGTGCGTATATGGAGCATGTTGGGGCTAGTTATGCTTTATTTAAGGTTTTTGAAAAGCCACTTAGTATGGTAAAATCTCCTTATATGCTTTTAATAGTTTCTTATTTTGTTACACAATTTTTGGTAATTTTTATACCATCTCACGCTGGACTTGGACTTTTACTTATGGTTACTATGTATCCTATTTTGGTTAGGACTGGTGTTTCAAAATTATCAGCATTAACAGTTATTGGGACTTGCCAATATATTGACCATGGCCCTGGAAGTGGTAATGTTATATTAGCTGCTAAAACAGCAGGAGTTGATCCAGCTACTTATTTTGTTCAGTATCAATTACCAACTACTATACCTATTATATTAGCTGTTGCGATTGCTATTTATTTTACATCTAAATATTTTGATAAAAAAGATAATTTTGTGTTTAATAAAGATGAAATTGAAAAAGAACTTAGTGAAAATGGCGAAAATAAAACAAAATATCCGCCAAAAATTTATGCGATATTGCCAATAATTCCACTAATTTTAATATTAGGATTTTCAAAAGTTGTTGGAAGTAGCATAAAAATGAATGTTCCTGTAGCTATGATGATTTCTACATTTGCAGCAATTATTTTTGAAATGATTAGATATAAAAGCGTAATTGAAACTTTAAATTCTATTATGGTATTTTTTAAAGGTATGGGACATTTATTTGTAATAACCGTAAGCCTTATTGTATGCGGTCAAGTATTTGCTGCTGGGCTTTTATCAATAGGTTTTGTGGATACTTTAATTAATTTTGCAAAAGACGCTGGATTTGGTGTATTAGCAATAATTATATTTGTATCAATTTTACTTTCTTTATCAGCATTTTTGATGGGTTCAGGAAATGCAGCATTTTTTAGTTTTGCACCATTAATTCCAAATATTGCAAAATCTTTTAATGTTGAAACAATTATGATGATAGCACCTATTCAAATAATGACAGGATTTGGAAGATGCGTAAGTCCAATTGCACCTGCTATTTTAGCAGTAGCAGGAATTGCTAAAGTTAGCCCATTTGCGGTTGTAAAAAGAACAGCAATACCTATGATAGTAGCTGGTATTGTAAATATTATTTGCACTTGTATTTATATTTAAAAAAAGGAGAGAATATGAAAACTAAAACAAAATTAATTCATTTAGGTCGTGGTCAGGATTTACCTGTAAAAGCAGTAAATCCTAGTGTTATGAGAGCTTCAACTATATTATTTAAAGACCATAAAACTTGGCAAGAATATCGTGAGCTTAGAAAAACGCAAAGAGTTTTAAGTTATGGTGCAAGGGGAACTGAAACTACTTTTGAACTTGAAAAATTATTATGTGAGCTAGAAGGTGGATTTAGAGCTTCGCTTTATCCAACAGGACTTGCAGCACTTGCTATGGTTTTATTAAATTATGCAAGTAAGGACGCACATTTTTTAATAACTGATGGAATTTATGGACCTGTTAGAACTATATGTGATTTGTTTTTAAATAAAGTTGGAGTAGAAGTTGAGTTTTTAAAAGCAGATGCTAGTGATGTTGAAAGTAAAATAAAGCCAAATACAAAACTCATTTTATGTGAAAGCCCTGGTTCTATTATGTATGAAATAATTGATGTTCCTAAATTATGCGAAATAGCACATAAACACAATATACCTGTAGCAATTGATAGCACATATTCAAGTGCATATTTATCAAATCCTATAAAACTTGGGGTTGATATTTGCGTAATTGCAGCTACAAAATACCTTAGCGGACATTCTGATGTTGTTATGGGTTGTGTGATTGTTAATGAAAAAGAATACAAAAATTTTAATGAATTACCAGAAGCTTTAGGTTTAACTACAAGTCCTGATGATTGTTATTTAGTTCTTAGGGGTATGAGAACTCTTGGAATTAGACTTAAAAATCACGAAGAAAATGCAGATAAGGTTGTTGAGTTTTTACAAACAAGAAAAGAAATTAAAAATATTTTTTATCCAAAATTACCAACCCATCCAAATAATGAAATATTTAAAAGAGATTTCATAGGAACTAATGGTATGGTAACTATAGAATTTAATTCAGGAATTAGCAAAGAACAAGCTATTAAATTCGTAGATGATTTGGAATATTTTTCAATAGGTGCTAGTTGGGGTGGATATGAAAGTCTTGCAACGGTTACTATGCCACCAAGAACTGCTACTAAAGTTGATAGTAATAGGGTTTTTGTGAGATTTCATATAGGTTTAGAAGACGCTAGTGATTTAATAGCTGATTTAGAACAAGCATTTAACAAAATTAAATAAAAGGAGAAATTATGACAGGTATTAGTGTATTTGATATGAGATTATTAGGTGATTCTTGGAGCACAAAAGCTATGCGTGATATTTTTTGTGAAGAAAATAGAATTCAAAAATGGCTTGATGTTGAAGCTGCACTTGCAAAAGCTCAAGCAAAGCTTGGCATTATCCCAGAAGCTGCAGCTACAGAAATAGCTAAAAAATCATTTTATAAATATATGGATATGGATTTTATATTTAATGAATATAAAAAGACAAAACATCCATTAGTTCCAACCGTTAGGGGCTTAGAAAAAGCTTGCGAGAATGGATATGGAGAATTTGTTCATTTTGGGGTAACTACTCAAGATATTATGGATACTGGGTTTGTTTTACAATTTAAAGAAGCTTTAAAGCTTATAAAAGATGATTTAAAAATCATAGCAAAATCTTTAAAAAAACTAGCAGTAGAGCATAAAAATACAGCTATGATGGGAAGAACTTTAGCGCTTCAAGCTCTTCCTATTACTTTTGGACATAAAGTTGCTATTTGGCTTGATGAGCTTAATAGACATTATGAAAGAATACTTGAATGCGAAGAAAGACTTTATGTAGGTCTTATAGTTGGTGCAGTTGGCACTAAAGCTAGTTTAAGTGATAAACATAATGAAGTTGAAAAACTAACAATAAAGAGTTTAGGATTAAAAGTTCCTTATATTTCTTGGCAACCAGCAAGAGATAGATTTATTGAGCTTGGATATGTATTAGCTAATATAAATGCTACATTTAATAAAATAGCTCATCAGATTTTGATTTTATCTCATAATGAAGTAAATGAAGTGGCTGAACCATTTGGCAAAGGTCAAGTAGGAAGCTCTACAATGCCACATAAAAGAAATCCAGCAATAAGCGAAAATGCTGTAACAGTTAGCAATACTTTAAAAGCAAATATTGCAATTTTAAGCGATATTGAAAGACACGAACACGAAAGAGATGGACAAGTATGGAAAATGGAATGGAAATTACTTCCTGAAATCTTTTTAATGCTTTCTTGTGTTCTTGATAATATGAAAACAGCTTTAGGCGGATTAGAAGTTAAAAAAGATTCAATGTTAAATAACCTTAATACTTTAAAAGGTTTTGTTTTAGCCGAAAGGGTTATGTTTGCATTAAGTGAGCATTTTGGAAAACAACACGCTCATGAGATTGTATATGAAAATGCTATGATTGGAATTGAAAATAATAAAACATTCAAAGAAGTTTTATTAGCAGATAGCAGAGTAAGAGAAGTTTTAGATGAAAAATCAATAGATGCTTTACTTGATGCTACTACTTATGTTGGATATGCACCAAAATTAGTTGATGAGTTTTTAGAAAAAATTAAAAATGCAGAGATTTTAAAGGATTAATTATGCTTTATAGTGAAAAATTAGCTGAATTTGTAGTAAATAAAAGTTATGAAGATATACCAGCTGATGTAAAAACTAGAGCAAAAGAATTGATGTTAGATACCATTGGAGTTGCTCTTGCGGGTAGCAAAAATGATGCTATTTTAAAAACCATTAAGGCATTTAAAGAAGAGAATGCTAATACAAGCATTTGGGGTAGTGATTTTAAGGCTACCCCACTTAATGCTGCTATGATAAATGCTATGAGTTCTCATATACTTGATTTTGATGATACTCTAACAGAAGCTATACTTCACGCAAGTGCTATTTTAACCCCGCTTTGTCTTAGTTATGGATTTTCTAAAACAAACGATGGTAAAAAAATATTAAAAGCTTTTATTATGGGTTGGGAAGTTGCAGGAAGAATTGGGGTTGCTAGTAATGGGACATTTCATAAAAATGGTTTTCATACAAGTGCTATTGCTGGAGTTTTTGGAGCAAGTGCTGCAGCTTGTGTTATCAATGATTTAAATGTTTCGCAAACAATCAATGCTTTAGGTTTTGCTGCTAGTTTTGCAGGTGGGATAAATGAGTTTTTAAGTAATGGAAGCAATTCTAAAATACTTCATATAGCAAGTGCGGTTTTAAATGGAATTAGAGCTTGTGAATATGCAAAAGCTGGTCTTTTTGCTCCTGTTAGTATTTTTGAAGGTCGTGATAATATCTTTAGAGCATTTGGTATAGAAGATGAATGCGATAAGACAAGGCTTGATAAAAATTTAGGAAAAGATTATATGGTAAAAGAAGTATCAATTAAGCCATATCCAAGTTGTCATTTCGCACACGGGCTTATTGATTGTGCTAAAGAACTTAGAAATGATGGTTTAAAGCCTGATGATATAAAGGAGATTTTATGCTATGTAGATAGCGTTCCTATTTCTTTTATATGCGACCCTATAGATAAAAAATACAATCCAAAAACAGATTATGAAGCAAAATTTTCATTTGCGTATTTAATAAGTTATATGTTTATAGATGGTAAAGTGAATTTAAATTCTTATAATGAATTAAATCGTGAAGAGATTGTTAATTTTGCTAAAAAAATTAAATATGAAAAATATATTTCAGGTGGATTTCCAAAGTATTTTTGTGGTAAATTTAAAGCAACGCTTAATAATGGAAGCACTATTATTAAAGAAGTAAAAATTAATAAAGGTAATCCAGATAATGCTTTAAGTTTAGATGAATTACTTGAGAAATTTAATGCAAATGTAAATGATAAAAATCTTTCAGAAAAAATTAAAAAACAAGTCTTAGATTTAGAAAACATAAAAAGTTTTGAATAAATTAAAATTTATCGTTTTTAGATTATAATAATTTAAAAACGATAAAGGTTAAATATGTTTGTTAATAGAGAAAAACATTTAAAAACTTTAAACGATGAATTTAATAAAATTGGTTTTACTTTCACTATTCTTTATGGTAGGC
>NZ_JAHCZE010000148.1:0-469 GCF_018501205.1 Campylobacter sp. 2018MI01
GAAAAGGACGCCGCGAGTAAAACGAAAAAGCAAGCCGCCTGAACCCGTACTTGCGCTCCCGGCGTTTTGTACCATGCTTTTCCTGAATCATTGTGCTAAGGAGAAAAGTATGAATAAAAGAGGAGCGCTGTTGAGCCTGCTGTTGTTATCCGCCAGCGTATCGGCATTTGCGGCATCCACCGAGAGTAAATCGGCTAAGTTTCCGCAGTGCGAAGGGCTGGATGCCGCCGGGATTGCGGCAAGCGTGAAGCGCGACTACCAGCAAAATCGTATCGTGCGGTGGGCAGACGACCAAAAAAAGGTCGGGCAGGCTGACCCGGTCGCGTGGGTTAATGTGCAGGACGTTGTGGGTCAAAATGATAAATGGACAGTTCCGCTAACCGTTCGCGGTAAAAGCGCCGATATTCATTATCAGGTCATCGTTGATTGCAAAGCCGGCAAGGCGGAATATAAGCCCCGCTAGCAGCGT
>NZ_JAHCZE010000149.1:0-466 GCF_018501205.1 Campylobacter sp. 2018MI01
ACCTAAGTTGGCCCTGATAGTTTTCACACACGACATGAGGGAAACCGGTCGCGGAACTGCTGATATCCGTTCTACGCTTGACGCAATGGAAGCCCGTCCGAGGATAAACGTTACAAAATTAAACCACCATACGACGGAGAAAGAAAGTAAATGTAGCCTTGAATTTAAACACGGGATGCTTTTCAGTAAAATTGATAATCAAGCCGGGTTTTTTGGGGCTTTGTCAAATGGTGTTGATGACCTCGAAAACTTCACTTCAGAAATGGAGTGGAGTTTTTTGTTTCCGTCGGTTTCTCCTGCATTTTTTCAAATTGGTACAGTTAAGCGTCAACACCACCTGCGTTTCCGCTGGCGTGGATTCACGTGTGAATTCATGCCGTTGATTCGCAACGTCAGACGGAAACGAAGGTGGGAATGATAGATTCATCTTCATTGATATAGTTTCATTCTATAGCATTGCGAAGAT
>NZ_JAHCZE010000150.1:0-460 GCF_018501205.1 Campylobacter sp. 2018MI01
GTTTTTGCACCGGGAAGCACATTAGGATCGGATCATAAATATATACGTTTTACCTACGGCCGAGTAGAAACAAAATCCATTCCTGAGGGAATTCGACGGTTTGCACAATCGCTAAAGTCTTTGATACCAACATGCTGAGTGACCAGCATGGTTTCTATTGAATAATACCCGTAGCTCAAAAATTAGGGGATATAAAATAGCTCTTGCATGGAATAGTCCTTTAAAAGGAAAGTGAGATCCTTCAGTTCCATGCAAGTGCGCTTTCATTTTTCTTACCCTTCCGAGTGCTGCATCTGTTTTTTTTTCGATGGAGCAGCAAAGCCTTATTAGGCGGCAGGTTTTCTAACGTTTCCACTACTTCTTCGGATGAATGCCAAACGGCTTCAACAAATGATAGGCAATCTATTTCAACCACTTTCGCACTTCCTCTTCCGCAAGTCCAGTGAGATCGGCAAGATCT
>NZ_JAHCZE010000151.1:0-459 GCF_018501205.1 Campylobacter sp. 2018MI01
TTCTCAACTCAGATATGTCATCGTCACTTCTGGAAGCCGATATCCTCTGCGCGCACGGTCTGGAAGGTGGAGGCACCACAGTTCGCCAGGTTCTTCGGAACAGCAGTGAAGGACATACGTCGGTACAGTGGCAAAGTCATGACGTCATCCCAGATGGTCTTGTCAGCCTGGTTAGCCAGCTCGCGGCGCTTTGAGACATCAGACTCGGTGCCGATCTTCGAAATGAGCTTCTCAACTTTTGGATCGAGGAGCTGAGAGTAGTTGGACTGCGATGGCTGCTTGGACCCTTCTGCGGCAGCGCCATAGATCTGGCGGACGTTAGCCATCGGGTACGCGGTGCCCTGCCAGGTGAAAGCAATGACGTCGAAGGAATGGTTCGTCAACACCTTCTGCATGTCACTGGACGGGGTATTGACGAGATTGACTTTGACGCCGATCTTCGCCATGTCCTGCTTGAAT
>NZ_JAHCZE010000152.1:0-456 GCF_018501205.1 Campylobacter sp. 2018MI01
TTGCGTTTTCATTAGTGATAGTATTCATATTATTTACTCCACTTAATATCTCGCTCATATCTTTACTTGTGCTTATATAATCATTTACAGTTGCTTCACTAATTTTTACAGCTTCACTCATTACTTTACCCATTTCATTAATTGTATCTTGGGTATTACTTGCTACTTGAGTTAATTTACTAATTTCTGCTGAATTAGTGCTCATTTGCTCGCTTGCATCTTTAATACCTTGAACTATAACACTTATTGTTGCATTTATTTCACTAAGGCTTTTTTGAGTTCTTTCTGCTAAACTTCTTACTTCATCAGCTACTACGGCAAACCCACGCCCATGCTCTCCTGCTCTTGCTGCTTCAATTGCAGCATTTAGTGCAAGTAAGTTAGTCTGGTCTGCTACATCATTAATTATTTCTAAAATAGATTTAACATTATCAGCATCACGGCTTAATTGCTCAA
>NZ_JAHCZE010000153.1:0-455 GCF_018501205.1 Campylobacter sp. 2018MI01
CTTTTACCTTTTAAAGCGATGGTTTCTGTCTTATTGTCTTGTGGCAATTGCCCTTTTAAGTCAATCTGTTCAAGCTGAATAATTTGTTGATTTGGTTTAGCAAAACCACTGGCTTTGATTTCACCGTTCAATAAGTTAATCGGTGCTGCTGCCGCAATCGTTTGCGGATTAAAATCCTGCGCCTTGAGTTGCGCTTGCCATGATAGCTGTTGTTTTTCAGTTGGTAATTTAACTTTTGCTTGTCCAGTCAAACTGCCTTTTTCTGCTTCGTAGCGGAAATTTTCAACATTTAACAGGTCACCCTTAACATCTAAACGGGCGTCATATTTACCTGTTGGCAATAATGCCTGCTCATGTGGACGGATTGTCGTTGCGACATAGATATCTTGCTGACCTTCTTTTAAGGTCAGATTGGTATGACCTTCTTCACTACTCAGCCAGCCAATATATGGCAT
>NZ_JAHCZE010000154.1:0-454 GCF_018501205.1 Campylobacter sp. 2018MI01
GTCTGGAAGCATACGCCACCTGGACTTCGCCGATCCGTAAATATGGCGACATGATCAACCACCGTCTGCTGAAAGCGGTTATCAAAGGCGAAACTGCGACGCGTCCACAGGATGAAATCACTGTCCAAATGGCCGAGCGTCGCCGTCTCAACCGGATGGCAGAACGTGATGTTGGCGACTGGTTATACGCACGCTTCCTGAAAGACAAAGCCGGGACCGACACCCGTTTCGCGGCGGAAATTGTCGATATCAGCCGTGGCGGCATGCGTGTTCGTTTGGTTGATAACGGCGCTATCGCCTTTATTCCAGCACCTTTCTTACACGCTGTGCGCGATGAACTGGTTTGCAGCCAGGAAAACGGCACTGTACAAATTAAAGGTGAAACGGCTTACAAAGTGACTGACGTTATTGACGTCACCATTGCCGAAGTCCGCATGGAAACCCGCAGCATTAT
>NZ_JAHCZE010000155.1:0-450 GCF_018501205.1 Campylobacter sp. 2018MI01
GTTCTCTGGTGCTTCACCGGTGTGGTCGTCTCAGGCGGCTGAAGATCTTATGACCTTGCTCGAGGCTCTCGAGAATACCGATGAAAGGCTGCGGACCAGGTTGTGCCTGTCTGACCTCATCGGTGCAACGCCAGCCGATTTGGCAGCATCCGATTCGCGGGTGCGCTCTGACCTGGCGATTGACCTGGCTCGCTGGTCGAGTACCTGGACGATGACGGGGGTATGGGGAACGGTTGAGGCTGTCCTTCATCGCCCCGGTGTGCTGGTGCGTCTGGTAAGCATGGCAGGTGGTGAGCGATACGTCACCGATCTACGTCAGGTGGCACAAAAGGCGCATATTGCGGCCTGTGAAGGAAGATTGACGGCGACGGCAACCGCAGCGTGGATCCGCGAGCAACAGCAACTAGCAGGCGACGACGAACCCCGTCGCCTTGATAGTGACCAACAGGC
>NZ_JAHCZE010000156.1:0-444 GCF_018501205.1 Campylobacter sp. 2018MI01
GCGAAAGACAGGTGAGAATCCTGTCCACCGAATGACTAAGGTTTCCTGGGGAAGGCTCGTCCTCCCAGGGTTAGTCGGGACCTAAGCTGAGGCCGAGAGGCGTAGGCGATGGACAACGGGTTGATATTCCCGTACCGGTCTGATTTGTTTGAGCAACGGAGGGACGCAGGAGGCTAACGATGCGCACTATCGGATGTGCGTCCAAACAGCAAGTCTGTCGGCGAGTCAAATGCTTGCCGGCTCAAGGGCAAGCTGTGACGGGTATGAACGATTTATCGTTCTAAGTGAGCGACGTCACACTGCCAAGAAAAGCTTCTAGTTAGAATCAGACCGCCCGTACCGCAAACCGACACAGGTAGTCGGGTCGAGAAGACCAAGGTGAGCGAGAGAACTCTCGTTAAGGAACTCGGCAAAATGACCCCGTAACTTCGGGAGAAGGGGTGC
>NZ_JAHCZE010000157.1:0-443 GCF_018501205.1 Campylobacter sp. 2018MI01
TGGTGGGATGCACAGCGACACCTCCACCGACGCAAAAAGCCCAGCAGAGTAAAGTGAGCCCAACACGCACGCTGGATATGGAAGCATTGTGTAAAGCTCAGGCGGCGCAGCGTTACAATACTGGCGCACAGAAAATTGCTGTTACCGGTTTCGAACAGATTCAGGGGAGCTATGAGATGCGTGGTACTACTTTCCGTAAAGAGAGTTTTGTCTGCTCTTTTGATGCAGATGGGCAGTTTTTACATCTTTCTATGCGGTAAAAGCCGCGCCTGGTGAGGTGTGATGCCGCGAAATCCGGCAATTTTCGCTAAACAAACCGGTTTCATACTGTATATCTCGCATCCAGCGGGTATACTGGCTCCTTCCTTTAAATCCACACGTATCCAGCACGAAATAATATGCAAAAGTTTGATACCAGGACCTTCCAGGGCTTGATCCTGACC
>NZ_JAHCZE010000015.1:0-30374 GCF_018501205.1 Campylobacter sp. 2018MI01
GACCTATACTAAATTCTCCTGGACTTTGAACCATATCAACTAAATTATAATTTAACCTTAAAAGCTCTTTTGCTAAAGAATTTAAATTAATCCTATCGCCAAATTCAATCTTTAAACACTTTAAATCATCTTTACTTGGAAGTGGTTTTTTAATAGTATTAATAGGGATTATTAAAATCTTTTTATCTTGATAATCGTAATAATCACTTAAAACTTTTGAAATATCAAATAATTCCATAGAAAACGAGCGTAAATCGTCATTAATCTCTGCTCTAAAATCAGGTAAAATAAAACTATTTATCCCTAAATATAAAGCTACATTTGATAAAGATTTTGCTTCGTTTAAGTCTTCACATATAATAATTTTTGCATAATTTTTATTATTTATTAAATACTCATAAAGATTTGCTTGCATAAAATCTCAAAAACCTTTCTACTAGCATAAAAGAGCCAAAAACTGCATAATTTTTATCTATATCAAAATCACGAAAATCACTACATTTAATGTCTAATTCTTTGCAAATCTCTTTAACATTTGCTAAAGCTCTATGCTCGCTTTCATAGTTAAAAACCAAAACTTCATTAATACTTGGCTTTAAAATATTTAAAATATCTTTTACATCTTTATTAGCAAAAAAATTAGCAATTAAACTAACTTTAGTTGGGAATTGTTTTTTAATTTCTTGATTTAAATTCTTTGCAGCTGCAGCGTTATGCCCTACATCTATTATTAAATTACTTGCTAATTTTTCACATCTTGCTCTTAAATCTAATTTAATTGCTCTGCCTATATAAAAATGTTTTTCTAACTCAAAATATGCAAGTTGGGCTAAGCTAAAATTATGTTTTAAAAACTCATTTTCATCAAGGCATAATTTTGAATAATCAGCACTCAAAAAACTAGCCTTAACTCCTTTTTGAATGGCCGCTTTTAATATCATCTCATTTTTATTAGCAAAAATATTAACACCACACATTGCTTTAATTTTAGTTCTAAAAATATCATCTAAATTAGAACCTAAAATATCAGCATGGTCAATACTAATCGGAGTAAATACGCATAAATCTCTTTTAAAAATACTTGTAGCATCGTATTCTCCACCAAGTCCAGCTTCAAAAATTACATAATCACACTCACTAAAAACAATAGGTGATAAAAAGCATAAATATTCAAAATAACTAAGATTTTCTTTTAAATTAAGCTTTTTTAATTTATCTTGCAAAATATTATGAGCTATGTCTAAATCAATATCTTGCATAACTTGATTTTGAAATATACTAAATCTTTCTTTGTAAGAGAATATATGTGGACTTATAAAATGCCCTACTTTATACCCGCTATCACTAAGCATTAAAGCAAGGTATCTTCCCGTGCTACCTTTACCATTAGTGCCTAAAATTTGCACTACTTTTGTATCAAAATCATAATTTAGCAAATGCTTAAATCTATGAGCCTTAAAAAGGTCAAATTTCTCGTAAAATTCCGCTAAATTATCTAAATAATTTGAAAGTTTATTTTCTACTTGCACTTTTTATATTATTTCTACCTGCATTTTTTGCTGCGTATAATAATTTATCAACAGCTTCAATAAATTGCTCTTGGGTCTCATAGCTTCTTCTATCACTTACACCACCGCTTACTTTTATACTAATAGTCTTACCTTTACATAAAAACTTTTGTTCTGATACTAAAACTCTAATTTTTTCAGCAAATTTTACTGCATCATCAATTGATGAATGTGGAAGAATTACCATAAATTCTTCCCCACCATATCTTCCCGCACAATCTAATTTTCTAATGTTATTTAAAATAATATTTCCTAAATTAGCAAGTATAGTATCTCCTGCTGCGTGTCCATAGGTATCATTTATAAACTTAAAATGGTCAATATCAAAAAATGCTATTGAATAATTTATATTATATCTTTCATAAGATTCTTCAGCTAATTTTAATTGTTCTTCTAATTGACGCTTATTTGCAAGTTGAGTTAGAAAATCTACTTGAGTTTCTTCCCTTAGTTTATTAATTTCTTGCTCTAAGCCTTGAACTTTAATTTTAAGATCACCTAAAGTATCGGCATCTAATTTTGTTTTTTCTTTTAAATCTATTATTTCTTTTTCAAACATAGCAACTATAGCTATCAATCTTGCTTTAATAGTCTGCATAGCTTCATCTTCAGCTTTAATACTTTCAATTTCTTTTTTAATTTCTTGAACTTTTTGTTGAGAATTTGTAGCCATACTAAGAATACTTACAATCTTATCGCTAATTTGCTCCAAAACATCATTTAAAACTTTATTTGAACTTGAAATTTCTGCTCTATCAATATCTATTCTTTTTTTAACTAGATTTCTAAATTGCTCTGTAATTTGCTTTACGCCTAATATTTGCGGTTCTGCATTTATACTCTCACAAAACTGATTGATTTCATCATTTACATAATTAGCAATTGATGGAGTTAAAGAATAAGCCACAGATGGAGCTAAATTTTCACACACTGCATTAGAATTATTTCTTTCAATTTTTAAAGATAATTCATCTAAAATTTCTAAAAAATCATCTCTTGAGTTTAATCCTAAATGTTGAATTTTATTATTAAGTTCTAATAAATCATCATCTACCCTAATCCAATCTTTTTTTAATTCTTCTAATGTTTTTAGACTTGAATTATTTAATTTATTTAAAGCTTCTTCACTAAGAGTTTTAGTTGATTTATTTGGTAAATTTGATAATATTTTTAATAATTTTTTACAAATTATATTATAGTTTATTATGAGCTTTTTATCACTATTATCTTCTTTTATACCATTAGCTTTAGAGATTAAAAATACTACTAATTCTTCTAAGCTTTTTACATTTCTTCCTTTTACATCTTGAGCTAATGTGGGATTTAATTTAGAAATATACCCTTGAATTTTATCAATATTTTGAGTTGTTCTTCCATACTTTTTAGCAATCTCATCAAAAACTTCTGAATAATTTTCAGGAGTTAATAATAAGTTCCTTTTGGTAAGTTCTACAATTGTTTCTTTAGCAATCACATTAATATTAATAGACATTTTTTCTCTTTAAAATTTTTTCTTAATACTAACAAAACAAAATTAATTATTAACTACATAATAATTCTTAAAGCAAATTCGTTAAACGCCTTTTGGCTAGCTAAATTAATAGCTCTACTTTTTTGCTCATCACTTAAAACACTAATTGTATTTGTATTAAAAATATGCTCGCCTGAAGTTATAATTTTTTTAGTTGTTTCATCTTGAAAAGTTACATTAAATTCTAATCTAATAATAGCTTTATAACTCTTAGCGTATCCAAATTCATCATAATATAAAGGTATAAATTCACTACTAAGAATTCTTAAAATAATCTTACTATCTGCAGTTTTACTAACACTTTTATGCATATAATGTTCTACATAATTCGTAAAATTATCATTTAAAGTAATACTATCTTTAGGTTCAGCCTTATTTATAATAGTAATTACATTGACACTTTCGCCTAACATTTTGCTAGTGGCTACATTCAAAGGTGCATAGCCACAAGCACAAAAAAATAATGTAAAACTTAAAAGTATTTTTTTCATTTAATTACAATATTTACTAATTTATTAGGAATATAAATTTCTTTTACGATAATCTTATCTTCTAGCCATTTAGCTGCTTTATCTTTTGCTATTTTGATAATTTCATCTTGATTAGCATTTGCATCAACTTCAATCTCTGCTCTATTTTTACCATTAATACTAATTCCAAGTTTTATTGTATCGCTTACAAATACTTCTTCTTTTAATTCATAAGTTTTAATATTTGTTCTATTAAATAATTTCTCACTTAACTCACTTGCTAAATGCGGGATAATTGGGTCAAGTATGCTTAAAATTATTGCAAAACCTTCACTTAAAACTTCATCACTACTTGCGTTATTTAAAGCATTTAAGCCTTCCATACAAGCAGCTATTAATGTATTAAATGCGTAAGTTTTATTAAATACATCATCAGCCTTTTTTAAAGCTTCATATACTTTAAGTCTTGCTAATTTATCATCTTTACTAAGATTTGCGTGATTTATATTACTAAAATCAACTACATTAATCCCTAAAGCCTTATCATAAAGTCTATTTAAAAATCTATAAGCACCTTCAACCGCACTATCATTCCATTCTAATTCTTTTTGAGGTGGTGCAGCAAAAAGTATGAAAAGTCTTGCAGTATCAGCTCCGTAATTTTTAATAATATCATCAGGATCAACCGTATTACCCTTGCTTTTACTCATCTTAGCACCATCTTTTAAAACCATACCTTGAGTAAGTAAGCGTTCAAACGGCTCATCTACATTTAAATATCCTAAATCCCTTAGAGCTTTTTGGAAAAATCTAGCATATAATAAGTGTAAAATCGCGTGTTCAATACCGCCAATATATTGATCTACATTCATCCAATATTTTGCTTCATCATCAATTGCTTTTGTATTCCAATTGCTAGGATTACTTGCAAATCTTGCAAAATACCAAGAGCTTTGGAAAAATGTATCCATTGTATCGCTCTCTCTAATTGCGTCTTTTCCACATTTAGGGCATTTACATTGTTTAAATGTAGGGTGTTTTTCAAGTGGATTTCCTTCTCCATCAATTACTACATCTTCAGGTAAAGCCACTGGTAAATTATTCTCAACTACACTTCCACAAGTATCGCATTTAACAATCGGAATAGGAGCTCCCCAGTATCTTTGACGAGATATACCCCAATCTCTTAATTTATAATTGATTATACTTTTACCGATTTTTCTATTTTCAAATTCTTTAGCAATTGCAATTCTAGCACTAGCACTATCTAAGCCACTAAATTCTGCACTATCAAATAAAATTCCATATTCAGTAAAAGGTTCATTATCTTTTTTATTTTCGCCATTTATTACATATTTTATATTTAAATTATATTTTTTAGCAAACTCAAAATCTCTTTCATCGTGAGCTGGAACTGCCATAACAGCACCACTACCATAATCAGCTAAAACGAAATTTGCTACCCATACAGGTAATTTTTCTTTAGTTATTGGATGAATTGCATAAATACCTAAAAATACGCCTTCTTTTTCACTTTGAGCTCTATTTTTAGCACTCATATTTTGCATAGCTTTAATTTTGTCTTTATCATTTTCACTTATTAAATTAGTTTCTAAAACTTTTTTAGTAATTTCATGTTCAGGTGCTAAAGCAAAATAAGAAAGTCCAAAAATCGTATCAGCACGGGTTGTAAATACGCTGAATTTTAATCCATCTAAATCTTTATTAGAACTTGATACATCTAATTCAAATTCCAATCCATCGCTTTTGCCTATCCAATTTTCTTGCATTGTTAAAACTTGATTTGGCCATTTATCTTCTAAATATTTTAAATCTTTTAATAATTCTTCAGCATATTTTGTAATTCTTACATAATAACCATTCATAGATTTTTGCTCTACTTCATGACCACATCTCCAGCATTTGCCATCTTCAACTTGTTCGTTTGCTAAAACGGTTTTATCATTATCACACCAATTTACATTAGCTTTTTTTGTATAAATTAGACCTGCTTCATACATTTTTGCAAAAATTTCTTGCTCAAATTTAGTATAAATCTCATCACTTGTAGCAAGCAATCTTGTCTTAGAAAACGAAAAACCTAAAGAATAAAGTTCTTTTTTCATATAATCAATATTTTCATAAGTCCATTTTTTAGGATGAAGCCCATATTTTATAGCAGCATTTTCAGCAGGCATACCAAAACTATCAAACCCTAGTGGGTGTAAAACATTATAGCCCATAGTTCTAAAGCGTCTTGCTAAAGCATCACCTATTGCATAGTTTCTTACATGTCCCATATGGATTTTACCACTTGGGTATGGAAACATTGATAATATATATTTTTTTTCTTTACTAAAATCATTACTAGGTTCGTAATAATTCTCTTTATCCCAAATTTCTTGCCATTTTTTCTCAACTTCTTTTGCGTTATACATAAATTAGTCCTTAAAATTCATCTTTATTTTTAATAGCTTCAATCAATACTAAAATAAGTGTAAATATATTTGATATTACAGCACCTATTGTCATACTATATACCAAATCACTCATACTAGTTCCATAAATTTGAGTTAAAACAAAAGCTATTATTAAATGCACATCAGTTACAAGTGAACTTGCAAAAATCTCTGTGCTTAAAATATTTCTAACACCAATTTTTAAAAGTGTTGAAACCAAATTAATGCTAGCTGCTATAAATAATGCCACAGGGCTTTGATAATATAAAAAGCCAGCCGTTGTAGTTAAGCTCATCAATGTAAAGAATATATGAATTACTCTTCCAAAATCCATTATAATTGTCCTTTTTCATACATTGCTCTTAGGCGTTCTTTTTCTTCTTTTTTCTTGATTTTATCAAGCTCTTTAGTTCTATAATTACTAACGCTAAAATTAAACCACATTAAAAGTGGGCTTGCTACAAAAATTGAACTTAAAGTTCCTGCAATAACCCCAACTATTAAAGCAAGAGAAAAGCCGTGTATCATGTCTCCACCATAAAAAAACAAAATTAAAACCGTAAAGAGTGTTGTTCCTGATGTAAGAGTTGTTCTTGATAGAGTTGCTGATACGCTTTCGTTAATAATACTACCTAAATTAGTGCTTTTACTCTCTTTTATGCTTTCACGAATTCTATCAAAAATAATAATTGTATCATTTAGTGAATAGCCTAAAACGGTTAAAATAGCTGCTAAAGTATCAAGATTAACATCAATTTGAAAAAGAGAAATCGCTCCAATAACTATTACAATATCGTGAATTTCACTAATAATTGCAGCCATAGCAAAACGCCATTCAAACCTAATAGCTATATAAACTAAAATAAGTGCAAAAGATACCAAAATAGCCATTAAACCTTTTTGTCTTAATTCTCCACCAACTTTTGGTCCAACAATATCAACTCTTCTTAGCTCAATATCACCTGTTGAAGATAACATTTTTACAATAGTATCTCCTACATCTTTACCTAAACTATCACTTGAACTTGAAAATCTAATTACTACTTCATCACTACTTCCAAATTCCGTAACGCTAGCACCTTTTAAAGCTTCATTTTGATTTAAAATATTACGAATATCATCTAAAGGAGCATTTTTATTAGTATATTTTATCTGAACTAAAGTCCCACCACTAAAATCAATTCCGTAATTTAGACCTTGTGTAAATAATAAAATAATAGAGCCAATAACTAAAACAAAAGATAAGCCAATAGATGCAAATCTAAGCCTCATAAAATCATATATTTTTTTACTAGAAAATACTTGCATCACACTCTCCTATAACCAAACCAAAGTCTTGTATTGCCACTTTTTTCAATTCTATTAGCAAACAAATCAAATAAAGCATGAGTTCCTATAATTGCTGTTATCATAGATGCAATTATTCCTATACTCATAGTAACAGCAAATCCTTTAATAGCACCAGTTCCATAAGCATATAATGCAGCACTTGTAATTAAAGTAGTTAGATTACTATCTAAAATCGCACTCATTGCGTTATGATAACCATTATTTATAGCATCTCTTAAATTAACGCCATCTCTTATAAGCTCTCTAATACGCTCATTAATAATAACATTCGCATCTACAGCCATACCGACGGTTAGAACAATCCCAGCCATACCAGGAAGAGTAAGCGTTGCTCCAAAAAGTGCCATTACTGCTACTAATAAGAATATATTAGAAATTAAAGCAATATTTGCAAACAAACCACTAATTCCGTAATAAACTCCCATAAAAACAACAATCATCAAAAATACACCTAAAAGTGCAACTAAACTTTGCTCAATACTATCAGCACCCAAACTTGGTCCTACGCTTCTTTTTTCAAGTAATTTAACAGGTGCTAATAAAGCCCCACTTCTTAGTGCGATAGCTAAATCGTGTGCTTCTTCAACACTGAAATTTCCACTAATTTGTCCACTACCACCACCTATTCTTTCATTAATTCTAGGAGCTGAATATACCTTACCATCTAAAACTATTGCCAATTGATGACCTACTTTTTTACCTGTGAAATCTCCAAATATTTTTGCACCTTCTGAATTAAGTGTAAAATTAATAACAGGTTGAGCAGTTTTATCAGAAAATCCTACTCTAGCATCAATTAACATAGAGCCATCTAAAATAGGTAATTCTTTTAAAACATATTTAATATTTTTATCTTTTACATCAGGTAAAATAATATCTCCATAACTTGCTGCTTCTTCAGGGCTTAACATATTGCCTTGATCAGCCTTAGCTCTATCTACTTCCATTAGTTGTAAATGTGCGGCTTTAGCTATTAAATCTTTAGCTCTTTGCTCATCTTCAGCAGTTTTTACGCCTGGAATTTCAACCAAGATTTTATCTTCACCTTGTTTAGCAACAGTTGGCTCTGAAAGTCCAAATAAATCAAGTCTATTTCTAATAGTTTCTACAGCTTGATCTATTGCAAATTTAGCAGTTTGAACTTCTTCTTCAGGTGTTAAAGTAATCTCATAAAAAGAATTATTAACACTAACTTTTAAGCCTTTTAGTTCTTTAATTATTTTATCTACTTTAGCAGTATCATCTTTATCTAGTAGTTCAAAATGTATTACACCATCATTACTTTTAAATCCATCAGTTAAAATATTTTCTTTATTAAAAGAATAATTAATACTTGAAGCGATTGATTTTACTTTAGACTTTATAGCTTCATTGGTTTCTACACCTAAAAGCATATGAAGTCCGCCTTGTAAATCAAGCCCTAAATTAATCTTAGGACCATTTATAGAAAAAAAGCTTGGCACACTTAAAAATATGCCAAAAAGTGTAACAAAAACTAAAACATAAAAACGATATGTGATACTTTTTGTTTTTTGATTACGCATTATTTTGTTGCTTCCGAATTATTTGTGTTTTCTACTTTTCTAGCTACAAAATTTTTATCTAATTTAGCAACAACATCATCATTTAATCTAATTTTTAAATAATCATCTTCAGCTTTTACAACTTCAACAATTAAACCACCATTAGTAACTATTTTATCACCTTTAGTAAGTGAATTTAGCATTTCTTTATGTGCTTTTGCTTGTTTTTGTTGTGGGCGAATAATTAAAAAATAAAAAATCGCAAATAATACGATTAATGGTAAAAATTGAACTAAAGCATTTTGTTCCATAGAATATCCTTTTAAAAAATAAAATAGTTATCATTCTACATAAAAAGATTTAATCTAAAGTTCTTACTATAAGGCTTGTTGGTAAATTAAATTCTTTTATTAGCTCAATCTCTTTTGCTCTCATTTCGCCATTATCTATTTCGTGGTCATACCCTAATAAATGTAACATTCCATGAATAAATAATAAAGATATTTCATCTTCTAAACTATGCCCTAATTCACAAGCTTTAGTTTTTGCTAGTTCGGTATTGATAACTAATGAGCCTAAAAAATTAGTATCTAAAAAAGAATTATCGTGTGGAAAACTTAAAACATCAGTAGTTTTATCAATATTTCTTGTATTTTTATTGATTTCTTGCATTTCATCATTGTTAGTTAAAACAAGCTCAATATCTTTAGAGCTTAGATAATTTGCTAGTTTTTCAAGGTAGGTAATTTCTTCTAAATTATCGTATAAAATCATAGTATTTTGCCCCAAAAAGGGGCTAAGAATTATTTATCTCTAATGTTTAATTCGTTAATTAATTTAACATAAACATCGTATTTTGTAGCTTTTAAATATTTTAAAAGTCTTTTTCTTTGACCAACTAATTTAAGTAGTCCTAGTCTTGATGAAAAGTCTTTTTTAAATACTTTTAAGTGTTCTGTTAATATTGCAATTCTTTCTGTAAGTAAAGCAATTTGAACTTCAGACGAACCTGTGTCGCCACCAAATCTTGCATATTTGCTGATAATTTCAGCTTTTCTTGCCGAATCCAAAGCCATTTTGACCTCCAAATTGGTGTAAATTAAAAGCTGTGATTATAAAACAAATTGATTAATAAGATTATTAATTTTTATAATTATAATAAGATTTTTTTGGGGTGCTTTTAGCTGAGATTAAACCCATTGAACTTGGACAGGTAATGCTGATTAAGGAGATATTATGAGATTATTTTTAACTTCGCTTATTTTTAGTTTAGCTTTTGCTTATTTTACCAATTCAAATGTTTTAAACTTTTTTGCTCTTTTTACTGGAATTTTATATGTATTATTAATGGGAGTAAAAAATAAATTATGCTTTATTGTAGGTGTATTTAATGCTTTAATTTATGCTTATATTGCTTATATGAATAGACTTTTTGGAGAAGTATTTTTGTATTTATTATGCTATTTTCCTATGATGATTTATGGCTATTTTTATTGGAATAAAAATACTTTAATTAAGACTTTAAGCTTGAAAAATTTCATATTAATTTATATAGCAATTTTTATTATTACTTATTTTTATTCTTTTTATTTACAGAATTTAGAATCAAGATTTATTTATCTTGAAAGCTTTATATTCTCAAGTGGGCTTATCGCAACTATTTTAAGTCTAAAAAAAATAATAAATCATTATATTTATATAAGCATTTCAAACATTGCTTCTATTTATATTTGGACTATTCTTTACATTGAAGATAGTTCTAATTTAGCTGTATTAATGCTTATGATTTTATTTTTTATCTTAGGTATTATTTACCTATTTTCTTGGAAAAAGGATTTAAAATGACTTGCGTAATTATGGCTAATGGGGAGTTTTGCACCAATAAAATAACCTTAAATTATCTAAAAAATGCTGATTTTTTAATAGCTTGTGATGGTGCTGCTAATTTGCTTTTGGCTAATAATTATGAGCCTAATGTAATTATTGGGGATTTAGATAGTTTTCAAAATCTAAAAACAAAAGCAAAAATAATTAAAGTAAAAAATCAAAACACAAATGACTTAACAAAAGCCTATAAATACGCTTTATCAATGGATTTTAGTGATATTTTTATCCTTGGTGCTGGGGGCAAAAGAGATGATCATTTTATAGCAAATATAGCTTTATTATTTCAATATTTTAAATTAAAAAATCGCTTTAATAATACAATAAATCTAAAACTAATCACAAATTACGGGGAATTTTTTATAAAAAATACTGATTTTACTGCTAATTCTTATAAAGGTCAGCAAATATCATTATTTTGCCTTGATAAAAGAGCTAAATTTAGCTCACAAAACCTTAAATATGAACTAAATAATTTTAATTTTAAATATCTAAATAGTGGGACTTTAAACGAAGCATTAGGCAATACTTTTAGTATTAAAAATCATAATAATAAAGAACTTTTAGTATATTTGAATTTTACTTAATTTATAAATTAGAATTTGATTTAAACTCTTTAATAATTAAATCTAATGTTTTTTCATATTTTTTATAATCTTTCACAACATCTTCATATATATTTAATTTATCATAATATTTTCTTCTTGATAAAAATAATGATTTTTTACTATTTTCTAATTCATCTAAAATATTTTTATCATCAATTTTTTTAACCCAATTAAAAGCATTAGAAATTTTCGTAGGCATTAAAAATTCATCTTTTTTTAAGTATTTTCTAAAAGAATTTAAATCATATAAAAATAAAGCTATTTCGTCTTTATTGTTTTTATCCAATACATAATTTACAAATTCCTTAGTTTTTTTAAGATAAGTATTAAGAAATTTTCTTTCATCTTCTCTTAAACTGCTGGTTAGAGTTTGAGCGTATTTTTCACTTCTACTAGCTATTAATAAAAGCAACATATGTTTTTTATCAATTAGGCTAAATTGTGATATTTGTATTCTATCTACAAATAAATCTAAATCAGAAAAAATTATTCCTTTATAAAGGTTATAAAATTTAATAGAAATAATATTTTTTACAATATTACTAAGATTTAGAGTGTCTTTTGCACTAGCTATGAAATTTGCTTGTTCTAATTCTATAAGTGCTAAGGAATTATCCTTAGCAAACTTATTAAATTCCGTTACAAATTCTATAACTTTTTTCATCATTTGTTCATTGAAATATAGCTATTTAATGCACCTAAATATGCCTTAGCACTAGCTTTCATAGTATCAAGGTCAAGCCCGTGACCAATGATTGCACGCTGACCTTCAAAGCTAACTTTTACACTAACTTGAGCTAAAGCATCTTTACCTTTACTAACCGCATCAACCTTATAATCAAGCAAGCTACCATTTACCTTGCTAGCTCTATCAATTACTTTAAATACCGCATCAATTACACCATCTCCAATAGCTGCTTCGCTAAATATTTCTCCATCGCACTCCATAGTAACAGCAGCAGTCGCAAGTGCTGATGAACAATCGCTTACTTGAAGATTTATAAGCTTAAATTTCTCTTCTATTTTAATCTTATCAGCAGCAACTATCGCTATTAAATCCTCATCAAATACTTCTTTTTTCTTATCACAAAGGTCTTTAAACTCTGCAAATGCACGATTTAACTCATCAGTATCTAATGTAAAGCCAAGAGATTTTAATTTATCATTAAACGCTGCTCTTCCACTATGTTTTCCTAAGACTAAATTATCTTGAACTAAGCCTATATCACTAGCTTTCATAATCTCATAAGTTTCAGGGTGTTTTAACACGCCATCTTGATGAATTCCGCTTTCGTGAGAAAAGGCATTTTTACCTACTATTGCTTTATTTGGTTGTGGATTTACACCGATTATATTTGACAATAATCTACTTGATGGGTAAATTTCTTTATGATTAATTGTGGTATAAAACTCGCCTAATTCATCAGCCCTAACCTTTAAAGCCATCACAACTTCTTCTAAAGCAGCGTTTCCTGCACGCTCACCTAAGCCATTTAGAGTAACTTCAATTTGTCTAGCACCACCTTTAATAGCAGCAAGTGTGTTTGCAGTAGCTAAACCTAAATCATTGTGATTGTGTGCTGATACTATAAGTCTTCCTTTTGTATAATCGCTAATTTCTTTAAATACCTTATAAATCTCATCAGGTAATCTATATCCAACCGTATCAGGGATATTAAATGTCCTTGCACCTGCTTCATAAACTGCATCAGCCATTTCTTTTAAAAAATTTACATCACTTCTTAAAGCGTCTTCACAAGAAAACTCAACATCATCACATAAACTCTTAGCTAATTTTACATTCTTAACTGCAGTTGCTAAAACTTCTGCTGGAGTTTTTTTAAGCTTGTATTCCATATGAATTGGACTTGTCGCAATAAAAGTATGAATGCGTTTTTTAGCTGCTGGCTCAAGTGCTTTACCTGCTTGAATAATGTCGTTTTCTACACATCTTGCAAGAGAACAAACGCTTGAGTTTTTAATAATTTGTGCAATTTTATTAATCGCTTCGTAATCTCCTGGACTAGATGCTGCAAACCCTACTTCCATAACATCAACACCCAAACGCTCAAGCGCTAAAGCAATTTGGATTTTTTCTTCTGTATTCATTGAAGCACCTGGACTTTGCTCACCATCTCTTAAAGTTGTATCAAATATTATAATTCTTTCACTCATTTTTTCTTTCCTTTAATTTAATGTATTGTTAGTATATGTATTATTAATAAATTTTTAGTCTATATCGCCCTTGTTTGGGCGAAGGAGTGTAGAATTTTTCACAAGATAATAAGTACATCTATCATCAGATACTTTTTCTTGATATTCCTTATGTTTTAAAATAAAATTCTCAATTAATTGTCTAAAACTACTAAAACCATAATTTTTAGCGTGAAAATCAGAATATTTTTTCTGCATATATGTATTTATTACTGCATATTCTGCTCTAGTTTTTTCATCAATTAAATTATCTATTATTTGTTCTAATTCTTTTAATTGCTCTTTTGGAATTGCTTTTAATCTGTCTTTATCACTACTTTTAACTTTTTCATTATCCAAATAAAAAAACTCATTAAATGAATTTACATATGATTTTAAAGATTTATTAGTCCCTATTCCAATTACTAATTTTTTGTTTTCTCTTAATTTTTGAGCCAAACTCGTATAATCACTATCACCTGAAACTATAACAAAAACATCTATTTGTTTTTCATAAAATATGCTTAAAGCTTCGGTTGTAAGATACATATCAGATGAGTTTTTACCCGATGAAGTAGAAAATTGCTGCATTGCAATAATGCCATAATCAAATATTTTTTCACGCCAATTTTGAATATTTTCTTTACTCCAATCAGCATATATTCTTTTAATAATAACATTTCCATAATTAGAAGCGTAGTCAAATATTTCTCTAGCATATTTAGCAGGTATATTTTCTGCATCTATAAATACTGCTACGCTACTATTATCCAACATATTTATCCTACTTTTTTAATCTTTTTTATATATAAATTATAAATCGCTCTTGATAAACCATAAATAACATAAGCACTCATTATTAAGGTAAAAATCTCTAAAGGGCGTAAATATATAAGAGAACAAATAAAAATTAAAATCACTAAAGCTTTTAAAATATTTGCTTTTTGAAATTCTATTTTTTTAAAACTTGGATACCTTACATTGCTCACCATCAAAAATGATAATAAAAATGTAAGAAATATAATAAAAATTTCTATAAATGAATTATTATCAAAATGGTGTTTATAAAACACAACCCAAATACCTAAAACAACCGCAGCCGTTGGAATTGGAAGACCTATAAAAACTCTTGGGTCATATGTGCCTGTTGTAACATTAAATCTAGCTAAGCGAATTGCACCAAATATTATAAAAACAGCCATAGCAAGAGAACCAAGTCTTCCATACTCTTGACCTAAATTAAAATAAAATAATATAGCAGGTGCAACTCCAAAAGCAATAATATCAGCTAAACTATCAAATTCTACTCCAAATTTTGAAGCTGTATTTGTAAGTCTTGCCACACGACCATCAAGACCATCACAAATCAAACTTACTATAATTAAAATCATAGCTTTATCATAATCGCCTTTAATAGACGCTAAAATACTTAAAACACCTAAAAATATAGATGCTGCTGTAAATAAATTAGGTAAAATATAAGCTAATTTATGAGAATTTTTTTCCATTTTATTCTCCAATCTTTGCAATATCTGCATTAGCTAAGATTTTATCGTGCATTCCAACTAATAAAGTGCAATTATATGGTAATTTTATATCAACCAATCCTGTTGAAAAAAATCCAATTCTTTGACCTTTAAAAGCTTTTTTTATGTCATAAAAAGAATTTACACAATACCTAGCAGGTTTTAAAATTAATGAAATATCTTTATTGAATACTATTTCAGTAGCATTTGAATAAAAATTATCATTATATTTTAAACCATTAAATTGCTTTTTATAAATATCTTCAGACTTTATCACACTTCTAACTTCTGAAGAATTTAAAAATAAGCTAAAATAATTTTTTTCTAAAGTTAATACTATATTTTTATTATCTTCATCAACATATATTCCAACTACCTTTGCATCAATTGGACTTACTATAGTATTATTATCATAATCAGTGACTTCTCTCTCAACCCTTTTATAAAATAAATGTAGTAATACTAAAATTAAAAATAACAAACAAGAAAAAGAAAATATTAAAGTAAATAATATAAATATTATCCAAGCAATTAATATTATCTTTTTTCCACAATTTGCTATTAAATTCATTTTTCTATCTCACTTAATCTAGTTTCAAAATTATTTTCTATTTCATAATTTTTAATTATTTCTCTTACTTCACTACCTTCTATTACTTCTTTTTCATAAAGTTTTTCAACCATTGTTTCAATTGCTCCACTATATTGTTCTAAAGTAGCAACAACAGATTTAAATCTCTCATCAAGTAAGTTTTTAACATATTCATCTAATTTATGAGCCATATCATCTGAATAATCCTTGATAGTTTGACCACCACCTAAGAATTGATTTCTTTGTTTTTCTAAAACCATAAGTCCAGCAATATCACTCATACCATACATAGAAACCATTGCTTTTATAATATCGGTTGCTCTTTCTAAATCATTACTAGCACCTGTTGAAATCTCTTTAATAAATACATGCTCAGCTGCACGACCACCTAAAAGAACATCAACTTCTGCAATCAACTCGTGTCTTTGCATTAAGAATTTATTTTCTTCAGGAGTATTTAAAGTATAACCAAGCGCTGCTAAACCTCTAGGAATAACAGAAACTTTTGTAACTTTTTTAGCACCTTTTGTTGTCTCTGCTATTAAAGCATGTCCACACTCATGATATGTTACAATTTTTTTCTCTTTATCACTTATTCTTCTTGATTTTTTCTCAAGTCCTGCAATAGCTCTTTCAACTGCTTCAGTTAAATCGCCTTGCTCTACTTCTTTTTTATTATTTCTTCCTGCAAGTAATGCAGCTTCATTTATTATATTTGCCAAATCAGCTCCAGCAAGTCCTGCCGTAAGTCTTGCAATATCTTCAACTTTAACTTCTTTAGCAATTTTTACATCTTTCATATGAACGCTTAAAATATCACATCTTCCTTTAAAATCTGGCTTATCAACTAAAACTTGTCTATCAAAACGACCCGGTCTAAGTAATGCTGCATCTAGCACTTCAGGTCTATTTGTAGCCGCTAATACAATTACAGGGCTTTCTGAACCAAACCCATCCATTTCAGCTAAAAGCTGATTTAAAGTTTGTTCCCTTTCATCGTGCCCGCCCATATGTGAACCTGCTGCACGAGATTTGCCAATAGCATCAATTTCATCTATAAAAATAATTGCCGGAGCTTCTTTTTTAGCGTTTTCAAATAAATCTCTAACACGACTAGCGCCAACACCTACAAACATTTCTATAAAACTTGAACCCGAAACACTAAAAAATGGAACATCAGCTTCACCTGCAACTGCTTTTGCTAAAAGAGTTTTACCTGTACCTGGAGGTCCAACTAATAATAAACCTTTTGGAATTTTAGCACCTAATTTAATATATCTTTCTGGGTATTTTAAAAAATCTACTATTTCTTTTACTTCTTCTTTTGCTTCTTCAACACCTGCTACATCATCAAATTTTACTTTTGGTTTTTCAGAATTTACTAATTTTTTTGAGTTTCCAATTCCTAAAATTCCACCACCCATTTTCTTTTGCATTCTGTTTGTAATAAATCCCCAAATAGCAAAAAATATAAAAATTGGAATTATCCAAGTAAATAATAAATTAGATAAAAAGTTATTTTCAGAATAAGATGTGTAATTTACATTTTTACTATCAAGTAAAGTAGTAAGATTTGAATCTCTTACTAAGTTTGCAGTATAACTAGAGTTAAGCCCGCTACCTTTTATTTGAGTTTGTCCTATTTGAACTTTTGTTATTTCACCTGTCTCTATTTTTTTCTTAAAGTCAGAATAACTTATTTTATTTCCGTTATCAGCTATTCCACCTTCTTCAAAAAATAAAGAAAACCCACCAAATACCAATAGTGAAAAAATTAAAAATATAACTATTGGATTTTTATTAGAATTCTTATTTTCATTATTATTCATTTTTCACCTTATAAACTAAAGTTAGCCAATCTCCTTTTATTTTCTCATCAACTAAAGTTAGTGAAGAAAATTGACTTTTAATCCTTTCAGAATAAGTATTTAAAATACCAGAAAGAATTAAAACTCCGTTCTCATTAAGACTTTTTATCAAATCATTTTTAATAATTAATATCACATCGGCAATTATATTTGCTACTACTAAATCATATTTCTTTTTGGCTTTATCGCAAGAACCTTGCCAAATATTATTAATTTTAAGATTATTTAACTCAAAATTATTTTTAGTACTCATAATTGCTAATTCATCAGTATCACAAGAATCAACACTAATGCCATAATTAGCCATAACTAAAGATAAAATTCCACTACCACATCCTACATCAAGGCCTGTTTTGCAACCTTTATAATATTTTTGCAAAAATTCTACACAAGAATTTGTGCTTTCATGATGACCTGAGCCAAAAGCTAAAGCTGGGTCTATTTTTAGATTTACATAGCCTGCTTTAGGCTCTTGCCAAGTAGTATGTATATATATATTATCTATTAAAATTGGCTTTATATTTTTCTTATATTCATTAATCCAATCCTTATTCTCTTTTTCACAAAGTTCATAAGTAAGATTAATATTTAAATTAGCATCATTAAGTTTTTGTTTTAACTCGCCTAATGCAAAAACTAAATCATCAAGATTATTATCACTTCTTACAATTAATTCATCATTTTTTTCTTCAATTGCATCAACATCAAACGCAAATACAAAATCACTAATAAACTCCAAATTATTTGTTTTAATAACTAATTCTTGATAAGTATTACGCATAATTATCCTAAAACATCTTCTAATTTTTCTTTTAATACTTGTGGAGTAAAAGGTTTTACTATATAGTTATTAACACCAGCTTTTAATGCTGTAATAACTTCTGCTTTACCACCTTCAGTAGTTACCATGATGATTGGCATATCTGCATATTTAGCTTCAGCTCTTACTTTTTTAACAAGTTCAAGACCATTCATCTCAGGCATATTCCAATCTGTTATTAAAACATCAATATCGCTATTTGCACACAACAATCCCCAAGCTTCCACGCCATGTTCAGCTTCTAAAACATCCTCATGACCTAATCTTTGTAAAGTATTTTTAATAATTCTTCTCATTGTAGAGCTATCATCTACTACTAATAATTTCACTTCAAAATCCTTTTGTAATATTATTTTTCATGGTGCGTTTAGCGAGACTTGAACTCGCACACCTGTTGGCACTACCCCCTCAAGATAGCGTGTCTACCAATTCCACCATAAACGCAAAAAAGGCTACAAAAGTAGCCTAAAATTATCCTAAAAATGGGTTAGCGTATAATAATACTAATCCAATAACTAGAGCATAAATTACTTGTGCTTCAATTAACGCAATAGCAATAAACATAGTTGTTGATAATTTACCACCTAAACTAGGGTTTCTAGCAGTTCCTGCAATAGTCGCAGCAGCAGCATGACCCATACCAATAGCACCACCAAGTGCAGCAACACCTAAGCCAATACCAGCAGCTAAAACAGAACAAGCTTTTAATAACTCGCTACCGATTTCAGTTTCTGCAGCAAAAGCAACACTAGAAAAAGCAAGTAAAACTAATAAAAACTTTTTCATAAAATCTCCTAATAAAAATATATATAATTTTCCTTTCGGCTTGCGTATCCCTACTAAAAAAATTATGCTCTATATTCTATTAAGCTAAAGTAAATAAATTAAGACCTAGTAAAAAAACTAAGAGTTGTGTTGCCGAATTTTTTTACCTTAAATAAGGTATATTTTAAAGATGCAAATTCAACCTTGCTAGAATGCTCTATAATGACAATATCACAATCTAAATTCTCATATAAATTCTTGATTTTCAAATATACATCGCTAAAACCATCTCTAATATCAAATGGCGGGTCTAAATAAAGAATAGTTTTTTCATTTTGTAATTTAGCAATAATATTAGGTAAAGCTTTAAAAGTATCGTCATTTAAAACTTCTATATTTAAATCTTTTGTATTTTTTAAAGCACTTTTATACGCTAATTTATCAATCTCAATAGCAAATGCCTTTTTAGCATAATTACTAATAGCTTCAATCGCCATACTAGCACTACCGCCAAATGCTTCTATAAAAACATATTCCCTTAATTCATCTCTTAAAACATTAAAAACACAAGACTTAACTATACTTTTTGTAGCTCTTGTAGTATCTTTTGATGGATTTTCTAAAATTTTACCTTTTAAAAAACCGCTCTGAACTCTTAAAACATTATTTTTCATACATTAATTGAAGTAAATCATATTTAAATTTATTAAGTAATTTATCAAGTTTTTCTTCAAAACTTAAAACCTTATTATCATCTTGATTTATTGTGCTTGAAAACTCATATAAAGCATCAATTAATTGCTCTTTACTGAAAGGCAATTTTAAATGTGCATTATTAAAACCTATTATAAATTGTGGTTTTTTTGCGTGCATTAATTTTTCATCAGTGATTAAAAAATCGCAATCTTTTTTATTTGCTAAATAATCTTGTAAAAATAATATTAAAGTCTTTTCTAATAAAATATCTTTGCACGCAATGGCTATTTTCATACCAAACTAACCTTTAATTTATGGTCTTTAAGACTAGCTGGAATATTACCATTAGCTAAACTTATGAACTCAGCCATATGTAAAATATAAAAATCACTAAAATCTCTATTAGATACTTTTTGTAATTCGCCACTTAAAGTATCAAACATTTTAAAGCTTAAACTATCGCCAACTACTAAAAAATCAGCACCGCTATCATAAGCATCTAAAACTATCTTAGCTGCTTTTTTATATGCTACTTGTTTATCAAATTCTAAAAATCTAAAACCATTTTCAAATTCTTGAGTTTCGTAATTTATTAATTTTGCCTTAGTCTTTTTTAAAAAATGTAAAAATAAATCAATGGTAAAACCACGATAAACAGCTACATTAAAACCATTAAAATCGTTTTTAATTTCTATATTTTGTAAATCTTGAATAACACATGAAGCGTTTTTATAATTTTTCTTTGCATAATCTAAAATACTAGTATCGCAGATTAAATTCATCTCTCCTAAACAAGAATCAAATTCTTTTTTATATTCATCTGCTTTATATTCACTCATAAAACTAGGTGTTTTTACATAGGTTTTTCTATAATCACCTTTTAATAAATTAGAAAAATTAAAATCATCATTTATTAAAGTTATCATCTAATCTCCTTTTGATGTTTTAAAGAATTTTTAATTTCTTCATATTTTTCATAATCACTATATAAAAATGGTTTTAAGCTTACACTATACTCAATTCCTTTTTCCTTATCAAAAACAATATCTAAAATATCTTTTCTTTTATTAGGATATTTTTCTAATAATTTATTTGCAAACACAAACGCACTATCACCTAAAAATTCATCATTATATTCACGAATATCACTTGCATAATATAAAAATTTATAAGTTAAATAATCTTTATAATCATCTGCATTACAGATATTTTTAAAATAATCAAAAACTTTTATAAAATCACTATCATCACACATTAAATCAAGCTTTGCTCTTTTTAAATCAATTGCACTTACACAAAAATCATTTCCAAATTTTTTAATAAGTTCATTTATGTTTGTATTAAGTGATAAAACTTTATTTTCAATCCTTACAAATTCATTACAATCTGGCATATTAAAATATCTATCTTGTTGTTTTACTAACCCTAAAACATCGTAAAGTGTAGAACTATCGTTAATGTCTTTTAAATTAATCTCATATGGCTTATAGTAAAACTCATAATCTCTACTAGCATCAAATCTAAATACTCTTAAAATAAAACTTCTCATAACAAAATTCCTTTTTTACTAATTTATATCAAAAAAATGTTATAAATTATTAAAAGGATTTAATATGTATTTAAGAGCAAACACTCATTCAAAAATCAATGTTTATTTTTCAAAAAATTCTAGCGATTTCGTAGTGCGTGAAATACCATTATACGAATTTAGTGGCTCTGGAGAGCATTTGATTTTACATATACAAAAGAAAGATTTAAGCACAAATGAACTTTTAAAAGATTTAAGTGCAGCAACAGGAATTAAAGCAAAAGATTTTGGTTACGCAGGTCTTAAAGACAAGCAAGGACTTACATTTCAATACATTTCAATGCCTAAAAAATACGAGAAAGAATTAGCTAAATTTTCTCACGAAAAATGTAAAATTATTGATACTTTTTTACACAATAATAAATTAAAAATCGGACATTTAAAAGGTAATTCATTTTTTATAAGATTAAAAAAAGTTAATAAAATTGACGCCTTAAAGATTGAACAAATTTTTACAAATATTAAAGAAAATGGCTTTCCTAATTATTATGGCTATCAGCGTTTTGGCAAAGATAATGATAATGCAAAAACAGGCTTAGAAATATTAAAAAACGAATTAAAATTTAAAAATAATAAATTAAATAACTTTTTAATTTCTGCATTTCAAAGCGAATTATTCAATACATATTTATCAAAAAGAATAGAAATTTCAAGATTTAGCAATGATTTTTCTAAACAAGAACTATTAGCACTTTATAAGGATAAAACTTTAGTTGAAAATCTAAAAAAACAAAAGCAATTTTTTAAATTATTTGATAATGAAATATATGAGCATTATCCTTACGGCAAGGTATTTAATGAGAATTTAGAAGATGGTTTAAAAAGATTTTTAGCAAGAGATATTAGCCCTTCTGGATTGATACTAGGAAATAAGCCTAAATTAAATGAAGGTTTTTTAGGCGAAATTGAAAATAGCATATATAAAGATTATTTTGATTTATTAAAAACTCAAAATGGTTCAAGAAGATATTTATGGACTTACACAAATGATGAAAAAATTAACTATAATGAAGAATTAGCACAACTTAGCCTTGAATTTAGCCTACAAAAAGGCTCATACGCAACAGTCGTGCTTGATGAAATAATACATTTAGAAAGGAACGAAGAATGATTTTAATTACAGGTGCAGCAGGTTATATTGGCTCAATTACAAGTTATCATTTTTTAAAGAATAATTATAAAGTTATAGGTATTGATAATATTAGCACTGGAAATGCAAGGGCTTTAGAAGTGTTAAATAAATTTGATAATTTTAAATTCTACGAAGGAAATTTTGGAAATTTAGAACTATTAGAACAAATAGTAACCAATAATAAAATAGATTGTGTAGTGCATTTTGCAGCTAATACTAGCGTATTTGAAAGCACACAAAATCCATTAAAATATCATGATAATAATGTATCAAATATGATTAATTTATTAAAAATTTGTGAAAAATATGATATTAATAATTTTATTTTCTCAAGTTCTGCTGCAACTTATGGAGAACCAAAAACTAATGAATTAATCACAGAAGATACTCCAAAAAATCCTATAAATCCTTATGGTTTAACAAAGCTAATAGGCGAATATATATTAAATGATTTATCAAATGCTAAGAAAGAATTTAATTTCATAGCATTAAGATACTTTAATGTTGCAGGAGCAAGTCTAATTGCACCTTTAGGTCAATTTAGTAAATCTAGCTTGCTTATAAAAATAGCTGCTGAATGTGCTGCTAATAAAAGAGATAAAATGTATTTATATGGTAATGATTATAATACCCCTGATGGAACTTGCGTAAGAGATTATATACACGTTGATGACTTGGCTATCGCACATATTGAAGCATTAAAATATTTAAAAAATCAAAAAACAAGTCAAGCCTTTAATGTTGGGTACTCAAAAGGAACTAGCGTAAAAGAAGTAATTGATATTATGAAAAAAATCAGTGGTAATGATTTTAAAGTAGAAATGGCAGATAGACGCACAGGAGATCCTAGCTCACTTGTAGCATCTAATAAAAAAATAACTTCTTTAACAGACTGGAAATATAGTAACGACAACCTTGAATTAATTTGCAAAAGCGCTTATGAATGGGAGTTAAAAATATAAACTCAATTCCTATTTTAAATTCAATACATTTTAAGAATTTAAAATAGGAGATAATACTTTAAAATAAAAGGCAAATTGGTATTATATTGTTAATTTCAATATTTTAAATATAAAGATATTTTAGAGCTTTTATATATTTTATTTTGTATTTGCAATAAACAATATTTACGATATTAAAGATTTTGGAATTTAAAATCAAAACTTTATATAAAACTAAAAAATAATATCTTAAAATAGCTCTTATTATTTAATAATATTTTATATAAAAATTAAGATAACTACAACTATAAAAACTTATCTTATAAAATGAAAATTTATTTTATTAATTAAATAGCACGCTGCCTAAGCGTATCATATTTGCTCCACTTTTAATAGCTATTTCATAATCACTACTCATACCCATAGAGCAAATCTTAGCTCCATCTTTTTTAAGCTCATCATAAATCTTATAACACAAATCAAAACTCTTAATAATTTGCTTAATATCATCGCTCATAGCACCTATACACATAACTCCTACAGGCTTTATGAATTTACAATTTTGTTTAATCGCTAAATACTCATCAATCGCTTTACTTGGATTAATACCAGCCTTGCTATCTTCGTTAGCCACATTTATCTCAAGCAATGTATCTAGCTCATAATCAAGTCTAGCATCAACATATTTTGCAAGGTCTAAATTAATGCAACTTTGCCACATAACAGGCTTTGTTTTTATGAGTAAATTAGCTTTGTTTTTTTGCAAATTTCCTATGAAATACCAGTTAATATCACTTGATAATTCAGCCTTTTTTCTAGCTAAATCCTGTACTTTATTTTCGCCAAATTCAATTTGTCCTAATTTATGTAAAGCCATTATTTTCTCATCTGTTGTATATTTACTAACCGCTATAATTCTTATATCTTTATATTTTTCTTTTAGTTCTAAATAAGTCATTTTTCTACCTTAATGAATATAATTTTTTTCTCTCGCTTGAGCTTGGAATATCTAGTAATTTTCTATATTTTGTGATAGTTCTTCTTACTATTTTTACATTAAATTCTTTTTCTATTTTTTCTAAAATTAATTGATCGCTTAAAGGTTTTAAGTGATTTTCATTTTTGATTAATTCGCTTACAAATTCTTTGATGGTTTTATTACTTGTGCCATCGTTTAATTCTGCTGCAAAAAAGTCTTTAATAGCTATTATCCCACGATTTGAGCTAATGTATTTATTAGCTATTGCGCGGCTAATTGTGCTAGTATTTCTATCAAGTTCGGTTGCTAAATCCTGCATTTTTAATGGCTTAATATCTCCACCTAAAAAATAATCATATTGATATTCAACTATCATTAAGGCAAGTTTTTTTAAAGTCGCCTTTCTCATTTCTAAAGCATCTACTAAATTTTTAGCATTTTTTACTTGTTCTTTTAACTCTTTATAGTCTTGAATTTCAATCTGCGGATAATAATCATCATTGATAATTATTTCTAATTTTCCATTCTCATTTAAGATATAAATATCAGGAATAATCTCTTTGCTATCTTCTAAATCATCAATAAAAGGCGGTAAATTAAAGCTTTTTATAATTCTTATTGCGTCTTTATATAAAGGATTTTTAGTATATTTTGATAAATTATCCAAATCATTTATAAGCTTTTTACATAATAAAAATAATTCATTTTCTAAATTCGCATTCAATAAGCAAAACTCTAAAGCTTCAATATAATTAATAGCACCAACTCCTAAAGGCTCAAGGTAGCAAAATCTCTTTCTAACTTTTTCTATATCTTCTAATAAATATCCTAAACAAATATTTTCATCATATACAAAATATCCATTCTCATCAAGACAACTTATAATAATTCTTGCAATTTCTTGAGATTTTTGAGTAGGAAATAAAGTCTTATTAAGCTGTAATTCTAAATCATCATATATGCTTTTTTTAGCGATATTTAATTCTTCAATCAAACCACCGCCTTTAGAATATAATTGTCTTATACTTTTGTTAGATTTTTTATCATTTATTTCTTTTTTTGAGCTAATTTTTATACAAGGATTATCTTTTGCTAGATTATTTACTTCATCTTCTAAATCATCACTACTAGCTTGAAGCAGTGGCAACCAGCTTCTAAGGGTTTGAGATAATTTTGGCTTTTGGCTTACTTGCTGACGGACTTTTAACATTATAAAGAAAAGTTTTTACCTAAATATTTGCTTTTTACTATTTCATTATTTGCAATTTCTTTAGCACTTCCACTAGCTAAAATACTACCGCTATCTAAAACATAAGCTTTATCACAAATTCTAAGGGTCTCACGGACATTATGGTCAGTAATTAATACGCCTATATTTAAATCTTTTAAATCCTTAATAATGCTTTGAACATCATTAATACTTTTTGGATCAACCCCAGCAAAAGGCTCATCAAGTAATAAAAACTTAGGCTCTAAAACTAAAGCTCTAGCTATTTCTAATCTACGACGCTCCCCACCGCTAAGACTTTTTGCAAGGCGGTCTTTTCTATCATAAATCTTTAAAAGATTTAATTTTTCTTCTATTAATTCATCTATATTTTTAAGCCCTTTAAGCTCTGCTGCAATTTGCATATTTTCCCAAACACTTAAATCTTTTAAAACGCTTGAATCTTGTGGTAAATAACCAATGCCTAGAATTGCGCGTTTATGAAGTGGCTCGTTAGTAATATTTAAATCATCTAAAAAAATATCCCCAGCACTAGGGCTAACAAGTCCGCAAATCATATAAAATGTAGTAGTTTTTCCTGCACCATTACTTCCAAATAATCCTACTATTTGAGAATTATCCATACTAATATCTACATTTTTTATAATTTCTATATTTTTTATACTTTTCTTTAGACCACACGCTTTTAAATTAACTAAACTCATAAAGCCTACCTTCATTATTAGTGCTAATTTTTACAATCTTGTATCTAAGTGCAAATTGCTCTAATATTTTTATAAAATCATCATCAGCCCATTCAATTAAATGAAGACCATCATTAAACAAATTCTCAAAAAGACCATTTTCTATAAAAGCTTTTGTTCCTTTTTGATAAATATCATAATGATAAATCGTATTAGTATCGTTTTTATAAGTATTTAATACACTAAAAGTTGGAGAAATTGCTTTTTGATTTAATTTTTTATTTGCTATTTTATTTACTAAAGTAGTTTTACCACTAGCTAAATCGCCTTGTAATAAATAAATCCCATTATCACCAAACTCATTTACCACTAAATCTAAATTATCTAAATTAGCTTTGATTATCATCTAGTTTTTCCACATATTCATTTGATTTTGCTTTAGCTACATTTTTGGTTGTAGGTAAAGCTAATACCTTAAATCTAATTTGCTCGTTTAAAAGATTTAGACTTATAATATCGCCAACTTTTACTTCTTTACTAGGTTTAACAACATTTCCATTTATACAAATTACGCCGTTTTTACACATATCAAGTGAAATTGAACGGCGTTTTGTGATATTTACTGCATTTAAAAATTTATCTACTCTCATAAAGAGCATTTTAGCTAGTTAGGAATAATTATTGCTTACAATTTAATCGTTTTTAAGAACTCAAATCTTTTTTTATACATTGAGCGTTTTTTTGATGGTATTTCTTCTAAATCTTTTTGCAAATATTCTAATACATAAAATGATTTTTCTTCTTTAATAATTTTTGTATTTTCTTGCCATATTTCATCATAATTTGGTATTACAAATACTCTTCCATCTCTTTTTCTATTGCGTTTAAATCTTGATACTAAAAATCTATCCTTTACTCCGCAAACTTTATTTATACCTAAAAACTCAGCAAAAATAAAAGCAAAAAATATAATAAAATTAAGCGGTCTTAAACCAAAATAAACTTTAGTAAATTCTTTTATCTCATCTTTAGTATTTAAACTACCTTGCAAAGCTGTTATTAACAACGCATCATTTAATAAAACAAAACTTAAAGAATATAAAAGCTCATTTTTATAATGCAAATGAATTGTAAAAAGTCCTTCGCTAATTACTTTAGGATTTGAGCTAAGCGTAATTTTTAAATCAAATTCATTAAAAATAATCTCATCATTACTTAAAATATCCAAAAATCTATTTGTAATAATTTCTAAATCCCTTTTAAAACATTCATTTGAATATTCAAAAGTAAAATTAGTAGCCCCGTATTTTTTGCATAACATATCATTGTGATACTTTAAATTCTCGCTAAATTTCTTAGATAATTTCGGATAATCTAGTAGAATTTGATTTAGGAATTTATGATTTTTAAAATGAATTATCTTTCTTAAAAAAAATCTAATATTTAATAATTTTTTGCTCTTCATTTCTTCGCTTTTATTTTTAAATATGTAAAAATTACAATCAATAAAACAAGTAAAATAATTGGCATATAAGATGAATATTCATCAAAAGTTTTAGCCAAACTATCTCCTAAATAAAACGCCGCATAAAACACCACAACAGCCCAAACAAAACAAGAAATTAGATTATAAATGCTAAATCTAAAAAAGCTTAATTTTGAAATCTCGGCTGCTATTGGACCTAAGGTTTTAAGCCCATAAACAAACTTACAAACTAAAGTAAAAATAAAGCCATTTTTTCTAAATAAAACTACTAAAAGAGCTAGTTTTCTTTTATGCTTTACAAGATGTTTTTGAAAGTCTTTTTTACTAGCTCTAGTAAAATAAAATAAAGCCGATGAGCCTAGAAAATTACCTACAAAAGCTACTAAAATACTAATATAAGGATTTACATTATAAGCACTTGCAAACACTCCTAAGGCAAGCAGTGCTAACATACCGCCGCCTAAAGAGTATAAAAATACTAAAATATATCCGTATTCTACAAATTTTTCTATAAATTCTTGCATTATTTCGCTAGCTCCACAGCTCTAGTTTCACGGATAACATTTACTTTAATTTCTCCTGGAAATTGTAAGCTGCTTGTTATTTCACTAGCTATTTCTTTAGCTAAAAGAACACTTTCATCATCATTAATTAGCTTAGCATTTACAATAACTCTAATTTCACGACCAGCATTAATTGCATAAGCTTTTTTAACTTGAGAATGTTGTTTTGCAATAGCTTCAAGCTCACTAACACGCTTTAAAAACGCTTCTAAAACTTCTCTTCTAGCACCTGGTCTTGCCGCACTTAAAACATCAGCCGTGCAAACTGCAGCAGCTTCAATACTTAAAGCATCTTCATGCCCATGGTGAGCAAAAATAGCGTTTAATACCACAGGATGCTCTTTGTGCCTTTCACAAACCATAGCACCTAAATCAACATGGCTACCTTCATATTCGTGAGTTAAAGCCTTACCAATATCATGTAAAATTCCAGCACGCCTTGCAAGTCTTGTATTACCACCACATTCAGCTGCGATAATTCCTGCTAAATGTGCAACTTCTAGGCTATGTGCTAATGCGTTTTGTCCGTAACTTGCACGATATTTTAAACGGCCAATTAATTTTACTAATTCAGGAGCCATTTTTGTAAGTCCTAAATCCATTATGATATTTTGACCTTCATTAAACATTTCTTCTTCAAATTCTTTTGAAACTCTTTCGTGTAATTCTTCAATTCTAGCTGGCTGAATTCTTCCATCATCTATTAATAAATCAATTACTTTTTTAGCAATTGCACGGCGTAAAACATTAAATGAGCTAATAATAATTGCATTTGGAGTATCATCAATAATTACATCAACACCTAAAACCATTTCAAGTGTTTTTATATTTCTTCCTTCTTTACCAATAATTCTTCCTTTTAAATCATCGCTTTTAAGATTTATTACGCTAATTAATCTCTCACTTGCATATTCACCTGCAAATCTAGTAGTAGCTTGTGCTAGGATATATCCTGCTTTTGCTTTTGCTTGAGATTTTGCTTCTTCTTCGCATTTTCTTACGATATGAGCGATTTCATCTCTTGCATCTTCTTTAGCTTGATTTATTACTAATTCTCTTGCTTCGCTTTGAGTTAAACCACTTATATTTTCAATACTACTTAATAATTCTTGCATTTTTGCTTCGCAAGATTTTTTAAGTATATTTGCTTCTTCCATCAATTCATTTGCAGCTTGCTCGCTTTTTACAATACTTGCTTTAAATTCATCTAATTTCTGTTCGTTTATTGCTAGAATTTGCTCTTTTTTCTCAATTTCTAGAATTTTCTTATCGTGTTCTTTTTGAAGTTCTAAAATCTTTTCATCATAAGATTTTTTATAACTCAACTCAATCTTACCCTCACTTGCTTTGGCATTTTCTAGAACTTTATCAGCATTTCTTAGTATTTTTTCAGCTTCATATTCAATCACTTTTGCTTTTGCTTTTGCTTGTTCTTCGTGAATTTTAAAATGAGCTTCGTGTATTCTTTTGGCTACTAAAACTCCTAATGCTCCTCCTAGAATAAATACCGCTAATAACGATATAATTTCAACTAATGTCATAACTTCTCTTTCTTTTTATTGTTTTACCATTTGCGATATAAAAATCGCCTTGAATATCCGATTTTAAACAAATTTTGTTTTTAGTAACGGATTTTATATTTTGAATAAAAATAATTAATAAATCATAATCAATTTTAGAAAAAGTTCTATCGTAAAATCCTTTGCCAAAACCTACTCTTCTAAAATCCTTATCAATTCCTAAAACAGGTATAATTGCAATATCAATTTTAATATTTTCAATCTTACTTGAGCTTTCTTTTATTTTAAATCTAACTTCACTTAATGGAAACCTTAATTTATTAAAAGCTAAAGTATTATCACTAAGCATTTTTGGAATATAAATATTGAATTTTTTATATAAAAATCTTTTGTATTTATAT
>NZ_JAHCZE010000158.1:0-441 GCF_018501205.1 Campylobacter sp. 2018MI01
TGCCAGGGTGGTTTTTTCGTTTCTGAGCAAGAGACTACGAAGAGCCACTGATGATCTCTAGTGTTCATTTCTGATATTCACAGCAGAATAACTGTTAGGATATAGGGTATCTATAGCCAGGAGCTTCAAGAAATCCAGACACAGCAATGGATTCCAGGGTTATCGAAAAAAATTAGTATATAGGTTGCAACCAAAATGTTGGTTGCAAATCTACATCACGATGTTTATGATTATTGTACTGCAAGAGCATTCGCAGGGGGCATCAACCAGTAATAGGCCTTCTGTGCCGGGCAGTCAGATGGCTGGTCATCTGCCGGGTAGTTACGACAAGCGTCGGTTTCTGAACCCTATGTGCTAAGGAAATGCTGCGACTACCAACGAATTCATAAAGGGCGCTTTTTAGCGCCCTATTTTTTTATTCAATATGACCAACCAAAGTAC
>NZ_JAHCZE010000159.1:0-440 GCF_018501205.1 Campylobacter sp. 2018MI01
ATCCCCACCACCATGTCGAAGTCCAGTCGATTTGACCGTGAGTACTCGATCAAATCGACTGGACTTGGGCCTCGACACGCCTGGGCGACAATTCATCGCTCGGCGAATTCGTCACACACCTTCACTAGTTCGGAGGCAATTAATGGCTCAAATGCAGAGTGACCTGCCATCACGATTCGCAGATCGGCACTCGGCAAGGCTCGCGACACATCGACGGCCGTGACGTCGGGGCAGCACATGTCGTAGCGTCCCTGAACGATAACAGTCGGGATGGCGGCCAGCTTGTGGGCATCACGCAGCAACTGCCCCTCAACCATGAACCCATGATTGACAAAGTAGTGGTTCTCGATGCGGGCGAAGGCCAGCGCGAAGTTTGGATCCGAGAACTCCTCGATGTGGGACGGGTCGAAGGACAACGAGGTCGTCACGCCCTCCCATGT
>NZ_JAHCZE010000160.1:0-440 GCF_018501205.1 Campylobacter sp. 2018MI01
TTGTAACTGCAATTCGTAAAAAAAAGGGTAAAGTAGAACTTCTTGCAAACCGTAAAGTCGTTGAGGTTGTAGTGACAGAAGAAATACCGAATTTGTTGGATGTATTTCCATCTTTGACGTCTAATGACGTTGACAAGTATGAGCAGGTAGTAGACCATACATTTATTAAATATAAAATTAACGCTGGCGAGTTGTTAGATAAAGTTAATCCTGAAAAGCAAGCACGACATATTCAATCAACAGTAGAAGAAGGTAAGAGTTACTTTTTTGATGATGTAGATATTGAAAGTTTGTATAATAAATATAAGATGACGGGAACTATTAGAAAATTAAGAAAAGGTTCCAATGGCTCTGACTAAAAGATTGATTTGTTTGAGGACAAGCCAATAGGTGTCGATATTTTTACTGGCAAACCAGTGAATGCTATGACAATTAAGTAT
>NZ_JAHCZE010000161.1:0-437 GCF_018501205.1 Campylobacter sp. 2018MI01
GTATCCCAAGTATTAATACCTTCAAAATCCCACCAAAAAACACCATCAAAAAGATAACTCATATCAGTTATAAGACTAGTATCTATCTCATAAAGTTTGATTTTTTGAGTGTTCAAAATTTCTTTTAGTTTATCTTTAATATCTGGTTTCAAAAAATAAAATTCTTATTTAAATTCTTTATTATTTTTTTATTTTTATCACTTTTAAGGCTTATATTAATAATAAGTTATTGATTTAAAATAATAAGAATTGATTTGGGATTTTGTTTTTTTCTTTTATTAACTTAAGAAGTAAAAAAGGTGCTAAGGATAGCACCTTAAAAACTCCATTCATTAACGCAATAATCTTTAATGCGTTTTTAAAGGTGCATTGCACCTTTAAAACTATTGTAATAATCTCATTACGTTTTGTTGAACAGCGTTAGCTTGGCTCATTGC
>NZ_JAHCZE010000162.1:0-437 GCF_018501205.1 Campylobacter sp. 2018MI01
ATTGATGCTGGTTCGCTTCGGCTGGCTGTGGGCCATGAAAAAGTTCAGCCTGCGTTTTTTGAAGAAGAAACCGATGGAGTTCGCCAGCTGGACGTCGCGTGAAATTCTGATTGCTTCCTTCGCTGGCGTTCGTGGGGCGATCACCCTGGCTGGTGTGCTCTCTATACCGTTACTTTTGCCGGATGGCAGCGGATTTCCGGCGCGTTATGAACTGGTATTCCTGGCGGCTGGCGTCATTCTGTTCTCGTTATGTGTCGGCGTGATCATGCGGCCGCTGCTGTTGCAACATCTGGAAGTCGCCGATCATGCGCAACAGTTGAAAGAGGAGCGTATCGCCCGCGCGGCGACGGCGGAAGTGGCGATTGTCGCCATTCAGAAAATGGAAGAGCGTCTGGCGGCGGATACCGAAGAAAACATCGATAATCAGTTGCTTACTG
>NZ_JAHCZE010000163.1:0-435 GCF_018501205.1 Campylobacter sp. 2018MI01
GATCTGCGTCATGTTCACAATCGGTGCGTTGATCTGCTATGCGTCATTGAGGGGTGTTTCCTATGAAGAGCTTGTTCATGATCTTCGAACTTTAAAATGGTCGTGGGCAATGGTTGCAGTCTTGTCGATGGCTCTATCGGTTGTTTTCGAAGCACTTGTCGTTAAAATTTTGATACAGCAGCATCTTTCCCGTTATCCGATGCGGGATGCAATCAGAGTTCCGATGATCGAGTTGTTGTTTAACGGAATTACGCCTTTTTCAACCGGCGGGCAGCCGGCACAATTGTTTGCGTTGATGCAGTCGGGCGTTGATGCTGGTCGTGCGACCTCGATGCTTTTGATGAAATTTGTCGTTTATCAATCAATGATCGTCGTTAATTTTATTGTTTGTATTCTGATTGGTTTTCGCTTTATTGCTGATAAGCTGCACGTGTT
>NZ_JAHCZE010000164.1:0-435 GCF_018501205.1 Campylobacter sp. 2018MI01
GACCAACAAGCTGACCTTCATCATTGACCAAAGGAAGCTTTTCAATCTTGTTCTGCTGCAAGATTTCTGCTGCCTTTTCCAATGAAGTGCCTTCTGGCGCAGTAATCAGGTTTTCCTTTGTCATGACCTTGCCGATTTCAACGGTATGATCTTCAACAAAGCGGATGTCGCGGTTTGTAATAATGCCGCAGAATTTGCGATTTTCGAGAGTTTCAACGATTGGAACACCACTGATTCTGTATTTGCGCATCAAAACGTCTGCTTCAAGCACGGAGTTTTCCGGCGTAAGGTAGAACGGATCGATGATAACGCCGCTTTCGGAACGTTTTACTTTGCGCACTTCATCAGCCTGCTGTTCAATCGACATGTTCTTGTGGATAACGCCAAGACCGCCCTGACGCGCCATTGCGATTGCCATGGCCGATTCCGTGACCG
>NZ_JAHCZE010000165.1:0-435 GCF_018501205.1 Campylobacter sp. 2018MI01
GGCGTAGGGTTCGGGTCGGCAGTCAGCCGCATTGGTGCCTTCCTTGGCACCTACCTGCTGCCCATTGGCATCGGGACAATCGGGGTCAAGTGGTGCATGGTCATCGCGGCAGGTCTATGCGTCGTTGGCGCTGTGACCGGCCAGACGCTGGCACCTGAGACCATGAACCGGCCCCTGACGAAAACGGCAACCGGAGAGTTGTCACATGCCTGACCCTGGGCCCGGCGCTCAGGCTGACAGCCCAAATGGGCGGTACATCCAACTCTGGATGCCCGATCCCGTCAGCCAGGATTTCCAGACACTAGCAACAACGATCGGGGCCAGAGCGAGGGCGGTATCAATGCTATTGAGCCTGGTGCGATCGAGTACCTCGGTGACGGGGACGAAGGCGACGTTACCAGCGGTGTTACCGGGTCGTGACGCGCAGACGTCGAG
>NZ_JAHCZE010000166.1:0-434 GCF_018501205.1 Campylobacter sp. 2018MI01
GGTAAGCGAAGCGCCACTGGGCAAAACAATGCGCTACCCCAACAATTCCTGCTTCACATCCATCGCCAAATCAAACGAATGCAGGCGTGCCTGGTGGTCGAAAATCTGCCCGTTGACCATAATTTCATCCGCCTGGGTCTCCCGCAGGATGGATTCCAGCCCGTGGCGGGCTTTCGCTTTATCACCGACCAGCGACATACTCAGCGCCTGCTGCACGCCATACTGCTCGGATGGCGACCAGAAGGTCTCCATATTCTCAACCGGCGGCGGCAGTTGGCCGGTTTCCCCACGGCGTAGCTTCACGAAAGCCTGCTGCATGGAGGTAAACAGGAAGTCGGCGTCGCGGTTGCTGTCGGCGGCGATAATATTGATACACACCATCGCGTACGGTTTTTCCAGCCGCGCTGAAGGTTTGAACTGGGTACGGTACAGAT
>NZ_JAHCZE010000016.1:0-30347 GCF_018501205.1 Campylobacter sp. 2018MI01
CCAAGATGAATTTTTACAAACTAATAAAGCTTTAGTATTTGATGAAGAGATTATTAAAATATGTGATTTTAATAAGACTTTAAGTGAATACAAAAACGCTCAAATAATTGATAAAAGCGAATATATTTTAAGCCCTGTATTGTGCAATTTGCATTCACATTTGGAGTTTTGTCTATCTAAGCTTTATTATGGAGATTTTGCAAAATGGCTTGAGAGCATTATCAAAAATCGTGAAGTAATAAATAAGGATTTATTAAGTAAAGAGATTAATAGACAAATTGAAATTCTAATGCAAAGCGGGGTAGGGTATCTAGGCGAAATTTCAAGTTTTGGAGCAAACCTAGAAATTCTATCAAATAGCAAGATAAAAAGCATTATTTTTCACGAGATTTTAGGTGCTAATGATGAAACTTTAAAAAATAATATTAAGAGTTTTGAAGAGAGATTTTCAAGATTTTCAAACCTTAATAATCATATATCATTGCATAGTCCTTATTCAATTTGTGATAAGACTTATGAATACGCACTTAATTTTGCTAAGAAAAATGATTTATTAATCAGCACACATTTTTTAGAAAGTGCTTATGAAAAGGAGTATTTGCAAGGCAAAAGTAACGCTTTAAGCAATTATTTAGCTAGATTTAATCCTAGTTTAATTACTAAGGATTTTTTAAGTGGATTTGATGATTTAAGAGCTATTTTTACTCATTGTAATTATGTTGATGATTTTAGTATTTTTAAATCTCATCATATAATTACGACTTGTCCTAAATCAAATAGATTTTTAGGCTCTCGTGCAATTAGGCTTAAAAATCTTTTAGCAAATGATTTAAATCTTAGCATAGGCACAGATGGGCTTAGCTCAAATAATAGTTTAAATATGTTTGATGAGCTAAGAGCTTTTATATTTACTCATAATGAATTTGAATTAAACGAATTAGCTTACATAATTTATAAGGCGGCTTGTTTTGATAATTCTCATTTATTTTTAAATGGCTTAAAGCCTTTAAGTAATGGTGCTAAGGCAGATTTTATCTTACTAGATGATTTTGGCTATGATAAGGATAATGTATTAGCTCAAATAATTTTAAGAACGAATAAAATAAAAAATATGTATTTAGATGGAAAGGAAATTATATGAATGTAGTTTTAGCAATGAGTGGTGGGGTTGATAGCTCTTATACAGCTCTTATGCTTAAAGAAAAAGGTTTTAATGTAAGTGGTGTTTATATGAAATTACACAATCGTTTAAACTATCACGAAAAAAATATAGAAAATGGACAAAGAGTGGCTGATTTTTTAGGAATTTCTTATGATATTATTGATTTTACTGATGAATTTAGCAAAGCAGTTTTTAATCCATTTATTAAGACTTATGAAGATGGACTTACTCCAAATCCTTGTGCTTTATGCAATCAAAAAATAAAACTAGGAGCATTATTAGACTATGCTAAAAGCAAAAATGCAAAATTAGCGACAGGACATTATGCTCAAATAGAAAACAATATGCTTAAAAAAGCCGTAGATTTAAGCAAAGACCAAACATATTTTCTAGCAAATGTAAATAAAGAAAGCTTAAATGATGTGCTTTTTCCACTAGGGGATAAATTTAAAAAAGACATAAAAGAACAAGCACTAAAAATCCCTATGTTAAAATCAATCAGCGAACAAAAAGAAAGCTCTGAAATATGTTTTGTAACCACAAATTACACCGATATTTTAAAAGATTATGTAAAAGTTAATCAAAAAGGCTTAGTAAAAAATACTAAGGGCGAAGTTGTAGGAGAGCACGAAGGTTATATGCACTATACTATCGGTAAAAGGCGTGGTTTTAGTGTAAAAGGTGCATTAACTCCACATTATGTATTAGAAATTGATGCGAAAGAAAATGTAATAATAGTAGGTTCAAAAGAAGAATTATTTGTAAAAGAATTTCAATTAAAAAATGTAAATGCTTTTTGTGATTTTGATGAGATTGATTGCAAGGTAAAAATCAGATATAACACTAAAGAAGTGACTTGTAAATTGCTAAAAAATGAAAAAAAGGTTTTATTAGAAGAAAGCGTATATGCTTTAGCAAAAGGACAATTAGCAGTATTTTATCAAGGTGATTTAGTAGTAGCAAGTGGTTTTATAAATTAAGGATAATTAATGAAGAAGGAATTGGTTTTTAATAGAGAATTATCGTGGCTTAAGTTTAATTCAAGGGTGCTTGATCAGTGCAATAAAAAAATACCTTTATTAGAAAAATTAAGATTTATTAGTATATATTGCACGAATTTAGATGAGTTTTATATGATTAGAGTTGCTGGACTTAAGCAACTTTTTGCAGCAGGAGTAGTGCCACAAAATGAACTACCACCATTAGAGCAATTAAACGCTATTCGTGAATATTTACACGCAGAAAAAGACACTTTAGAACAAAATTATTTTTCTATAATGAGCGAATTAGCAAAAGTGGGTGTGGAGCTTAAAACTTATAATGATTTAACAAGAAATCAAAAAGGCAAAGCTAAAGAATATTTCTTTAGCACCATAATGCCAGTAATTGTTCCTATTGCAGTAGATTCAACGCACCCATTTCCACCACTTAATAACCTATCTTTCTCACTAGCTGTTAAGTTAAAAAGCGAAGATGAAAAGCACGATAAATTCGCTATGGTTAGAATTCCTAGAGTATTGCCTAGATTTTTTGAAGCTGATAGGGGGCTTTTCGTTCCTATTGAAAGTGTGGTAAAAGAGCATTTAGAAGATATTTTCCCAGGTTTTACTATGGTAGAAAGTGCAGCTTTTAGAGTAACTAGGAATGCTGATATTATAATTGAGGAAGAAGAAGCAGATGATTTTATGATGCTACTTGAGCAAGGCTTAAAACTTAGAAGAAAAGGTGCTTATGTTAGAATTCAAATTGAAAGCGGTGCTAGTGAAGAGATTAAAAACTTTTTAAGCATACATTTAAAAGTATTTAATAAAGATATTTACGAATACAAAACCCCATTAGCCCTATCATCAATGCTACAAATCGTAAATAATAAGCAATTAAGTCATTTATGCAATGCTTCTTATGTGCCTAAGATTTTGCCACCATTTGATGAGAATGTAAGTATATTTGAAGTAATTGATAAGCAAGATATTTTATGTTATCAGCCTTATGAGAGTTTTGACCCAGTTGCAAGTTTTATCAAAGAAGCTAGCAAAGATTCAAAAGTAATATCAATTAGAATGACCCTATATCGCTTAGAAAAAAACTCGCAAATTATTAAGGCTTTAATGGACGCAGCTAATGATGGAAAGCAAGTTACGGTTATGGTTGAATTAAAGGCTCGTTTTGATGAAGAAAATAACCTTTATTGGGCAAAAGAATTAGAAAACGCAGGAGCTCATGTAGTATATGGAATAGCAGGGTTTAAAGTGCATGCAAAAATTACTCAAGTAATTCGCCAATTAGACGATGGCACGCTTAAATTCTACGCACATTTAGGCACGGGTAATTATAACGCAGCAACTGCTAAAGTATATACTGATATTAGCTTTTTTACATCTAATTTTGATATAGCAAATACTGATATTACAGCGTTTTTTAACATACTTACAGGCTATTGCAAAAATAAACGCTTAAAAACTCTATCAATGAGCCCGTTTCAGATAAAAGAGCAGATTTTAAAAATGATAAAAACTGAAAGCCTAGCAGGTAAAAAGGGTGAAATTATAATGAAGATGAACTCGCTTGTTGATGAAGACATTATAAAAGCACTTTATGAAGCATCAAATAAAGGTGTAAGCATTGATTTAATAGTTCGTGGGATTTGTTGTCTTAAACCAAATCTTAAAGGCTTTAGCGAAAATATAAGAGTAAGAAGTATAGTTGGAAAATATCTTGAACACGCTAGGATTTTTTATTTTAAACACGCAACTCCGCAATATTATATAAGCAGTGCTGATATGATGCCAAGAAATCTTGAGCGTAGGCTTGAACTAATGACACCTATATTAAATGAGAGTTTGCACGCTAAATTAGCAGAGATTTTAAGACTTCAATTAAGTGATAATCAATTAGCTTACACGCTTGATGAGAATGGAATTTATACCAAGATAGAAAAAGATGAAAAGGCTCTTGATTCTCAAGAAACTTTTGAAAACTATGTAAGTGGAATTTATAAAAGCTTTAAAAAAGGTCGTGATAAAGCAAAAGCCAATCAAATGGCACAAAAATTCTTTAGAGAGAATTAAATATTTTAGGAATTTAAATTCCTAAAATATATTTTTACTAAAATTTATAAAAATTAATTTTATTTTAAGTTTAAAATATTATTATTGACAGATTTTTTTGAACTTCACTTATACAATCCCCTTTATTTAAAATTGTTTTCTAATGGCGGTTAGGCCTTACTCTCGTGGGAGAAGGACAATGCGTGATTATTTAACAACTAAAAATCTTAGCAATGATGATTTTTATACGCTTATAAAAAAAGCTTTGTATTACAAACAACACGATGGCTTTTTTAAAAATTATGAAAATCAAATCATAGCTAATTTATTTTTTGAAGATTCTACAAGAACAAGGACAAGTTTTGAAGTTGCTGAGCTTAAGCTTGGCTTTAGAGTGCTTAATTTTTCTGCTAGTAGTTCAAGTGTAAATAAAGGCGAGAGTTTATATGATACTTGTAAGACTTTTGAAAGTCTTGGAACTAGCGTTTTAGTAATTAGACATAAACAAAATAATTATTTTGATGATTTAGTAGGACTTAATGCTAAAGTGGTTAATGCAGGTGATGGAAGTGGAGCACACCCATCTCAATGTTTGCTTGATTTAGTAACGATTTATGAGCATTTTAATACTTTTAATGGTTTAAAAATAGCAATAGTTGGAGATATAAAAAATTCTCGTGTAGCAAAATCAAATAAAGATGCGCTTGAAAGACTTGGAGCTAAAGTATTTTTAGCTGCACCTCCTATTTATCAAGATAATTCTTATAATGAATACTATAAATTAGATGAAATTATAGATGAGGTTGATGTTTGTATGCTTTTACGCATTCAACACGAAAGACACGATAAAAACGAATTAGATTTAGAAAAATATAGAAAATCTTTCGCACTTACAACTAATAATTATAAAAGATTAAAAAATGATGCAATCATAATGCACCCAGCCCCAATTAATCGTGGAGTAGAGATTGATAGTTGCTTGGTTGAATGTGAAAAATCAAAGATTTTTACCCAAATGAGTAATGGTGTATTTGCTAGAATGGCAATACTTGATTATGTATATGAAAGGATTTAAAATGCTTCTTAAAAATTGTAATGCATTTATAGATAATAAATTTGTTAAAACTGATATTTTAATTGAAGGTAAAAAAATAGTAAAAATAGCTCCTAATATTGATTATAGTGGAGAAATAATTGATGTTAAAGGTAAGCTTGTTAGTGCGGGTTTTGTTGATATTCATCAGCATTTAAGAGAGCCAGGATATTCACATAAAGAGAGTATAAAAACAGGCTCAATGGCGAATGCAAAAGGTGGAATTACTACAGCTTGTGCTATGCCAAATCTAAAACCTGTGCCTGATACTTTAGAGAATTTAAAACTTGAATTAGATTTAATTCAAAAAGATTCTTGTATGAAAGTTCTTCCTTATGGAGCTATTACTATGGAAGAAAAAGGTCAAAGCTTAGTTAATTTTAGCCAATTAGCTCCTTTTGTTTTTGCGTTTAGCGATGATGGAAGAGGTGTTGCAAATGCAAAAATTATGAAAGATGCAATGAAAGAATGTGCGAAATTAAATAAATATGTAATTGCACATTGCGAAGATTTAGACCTAGTTGAAGGCGGTCATATGCACGATGGAGTTCAGTCTAAAAAATTAGGAATTAAAGGAATTTCAAGTTCAAGCGAGAGCGTGCAAGTTGCAAGAGATATGCTGCTTTGTAAAGAATGCAATTCAAATTATCATGTATGCCATATAAGTGCTAAAGAAAGTGTTGCGATGGTTGAGTTTGGCAAAAAACTTGGAGTAAATATAAGTTGCGAAGTAACTCCACATCATTTAATTTCTTGTGATGAAGATATTAAAGAAGATAATGGAATGTGGAAGATGAACCCGCCTTTAAGAAGCAAAGCTGATAGAGATTATTTAATAAATGCTTTAAATGAAGGCATAATTGAAGTAATAGCAACAGATCATGCACCACATTCAAAAGACGAAAAGCAAGGTGGATTTAATAAGGCTTATTTTGGAATTATAGGAAGTGAGTTTGCGTTTTCATTGCTTTATACAAAATTAGTAAAAACTAATTTAGTAAAACTTGAAACAATTCTAAACGCTTTTAGCACTAATCCTAAAAAAATATTTAATTTAGAAAATGCAGGGGAGCTTAAAGTTGGTTCGATAGCTGATATTGTAGTAATTAATTTAGATAAAACTTGGGAATTAAAAGAAGATGAAATTGTTAGTTTAGGCAAGAATACGCCTTATTTAGGAAGTGTATTAAGCTCAAAAGTAGAGCTTACAATTTGTGATGGAAAAATTATTTTTAAAGGAGAATAAAATGCAAGATGTAAATAAAATTTTAGTTATAGGAAGTGGTCCTATTATAATTGGTCAAGCAGCAGAGTTTGATTATGCAGGAACTCAAGCTTGTTTATCACTTAAAGAAGAAGGTAAATATGTAATATTAATCAATTCAAACCCAGCTACTATTATGACTGATAAAAATATTGCTGATGAGATTTATATAGAGCCAATTACTTTAGAATTTGTAACAAAGGTTATTAAAAAAACTCGCCCTGATGCAATCTTGGCTACCTTAGGCGGACAAGTTGCTTTAAATATGGCAATAGAATTAGATAAAGCAGGGATTTTAAAAGAATATAATATAAAGGTATTAGGTTCTAGCTTAGATACTATTAATAAGGCTGAAGATAGAGAATTATTTAGAGCATTAATGAATGAATTAAATGAACCTGTTCCACCAAGTGTTATTGTAAATAATACAAAGAGTGCAATTTCTTTTGCTAATGAATGTGGTTATCCTGTTGTTGTTCGTCCAGCATTTACTATGGGTGGAACTGGTGGCGGAATTTGTGAAAATGAAGCTGAACTTAAAAAAATAGCTAGCGAAGGCTTAATTTATTCTCCTACTAGACAATGTTTAATTGAAAAATCAATAGCAGGATTTATAGAACTTGAATATGAAGTTATAAGAGATAGAGCTGATAATGCTATATTAATTTGCGATATGGAAAATATTGACCCTGTTGGAATTCATACGGGTGATTCATTGGTTGTTGCACCAACTCAAACACTTGAGCCAAAAATCAAACAACAAATGATAGATGTTGCTATTAAATTAATAAGAGCATTAAAAATTGAAGGTGGTTGTAATGTTCAAATAGCTTTAAACCCAATTACAAAAGAATATTTTATTATTGAAGTAAATCCTAGAGTTTCACGCTCAAGTGCTTTAGCTAGTAAAGCAACTTCATTTCCTATAGCAAAAATCGCAGCAAAAATCGCAATAGGCAAAACTTTAGATGAGATTAAAAACGAAGCAAGTGGTTTAAGCTATCTTGAGTATAAACCAAATCTTGATTACATAGTTACTAAAGCTCCTAGATTTGCATTTGATAAGTTTAAAGATGCTAATCGTTATTTAGGCACTCAAATGAAAGCAACGGGTGAAGTAATGGGCTTAGGAACTAGCCTAGCTGAAAGTATTTTAAAAGCTATTAAATCACTTGAATATGGAATTTGTCATCTAGGTCTTAAAAACGGCGAAACATACACAGATGAAAAAATCAAAAAGCGTTTAATTAAAGCTGGAGATGAAAGAATATTTTTCATAGGAGAAGCTTTAAGGCGTGGAATTAGTGTTGATGAGATTATGAATCTTACTAAAATGCAAAGATTATTTATAGATACATTTAAGCAAATCATTGACACAGAACACGAATTAAAAGAGAAAAAATTTGATATTCAAGCACTTACAAAAGCTAAGCAAATAGGACTAGCTGATAAAATTATCGCACATCGTTGGGAATGCAAGCAAAAAGAAGTGTATGAATTAAGAGCTAAAAACAATATAAGACCTATTTATAAATGCGTTCAGCCGATGGATTATAAAAATCTAATTCCAAGTTTTTATTCAACTTATAATAAAGAATTTAAAGACACAAATGAAATTAGCAATAAGCAAAAAATAATAGTTTTAGGAAGTGGTCCTATTAGAATTGGTCAAGGAATTGAGTTTGATTATTCTAGCGTGCATGCTATTTGGGCTATTAAAGAAATGGGCTATGAAGCAATAATAATTAATAACAATCCTGAAACATTATCAACTGATTATAGCGTAGCTAATAAGCTTTATTTTGAGCCTTTAAGCAATGAAGAAGTTTTAGAAATTATTAATATTGAAAAACCTTTAGGAGTAATTGTTAGTTTTGGTGGTCAAACTGCTATTAATTTAGCTGAGTTTTTAGAAGCAAATGGAGTTAAGATTTTAGGCACAAGTTTAGATAGCATAAATACTGCTGAAGATAGAAAATTATTTGAAAAATTAATGAGTGATTTAGGCTTAAATCAGCCTAAAGGAATTACTGCAATTAGTGTTGATGAAGCTATTAAAAATGCTAATTTAATAGGCTATCCTGTATTAGTTCGTCCATCGTTTGTTTTAGGTGGTAGAGCTATGCAAGTTGTATTTAACGATGAAGAACTTAAAAAATATATGCAAGAAGCAACAGAAGTAAGCCTTGATAAACCTATATTAATTGATAAATATTTATGTGGAAAAGAGCTTGAAGTAGATGCTATTTGTGATGGAGAAAATGTTTATATACCAAGTATTTTAGAGCATATTGAAAGAGCAGGTGTGCATAGTGGAGATAGCACAGCAATAACTCCAAGCGTTAGTATAAGTGATGAGGTAAAAGAAGAAATTATTAATTACACTAAAAAACTTGCACTTGCTTTAAAGATTAAAGGGCTTTTAAATATACAATTTGTATATTTTGAAAACAAGCTTTATGTATTAGAAGTAAATCCAAGAGCTTCAAGAACATTGCCGTTTTTAAGTAAAGTAATTAATAAAAACCTAGCAAATATAGCTTTAAAAGCTGCTTTAGGAATAAGCTTAAAAGAGCAAGGAATTACTAAAGAATTTGAAGAAATACAAGGAATGTATTATGTAAAAGTTCCTGTATTTAGCTTCTCAAAATTATCTTTAGTGGATACAGTTTTAGGGCCTGAGATGAAAAGCACTGGAGAAGTTATGGGAACTAGCACAAGTGCAAACAAAGCACTTTATAAAGGTCTTGTTGCAAGTGGCGTTAGGATAGAAGAATTTGGCGGAGTATTATTTAGTATTGATGATAAAAATAAGGCTGATTCACTTGAGCTTGCTCGTGGATTTATGAACTTAGGTTATAAAATCTTAGCTACTAAAAATACAGCAATTTATTTTAATAATCACGGAATTAATGCAATTAGTGTTAATAAATTAGGCGATGAAGATGACATAATTTCAAAAATTGTTAATGGAGAAATTACATTAGTAATTAATACCCCAAGAGATGCAAAAAATAGCCTTAGTGATGGATTTAAAATAAGACGCGCAGCAAGTGAGAGTAAGGTTGCAAGCTTTACAAATCTTGATATTGCAAAAGCTTATTTAAAGGCTTTAGAAGAAATATCATTAAGCGTGTATTCTTTATAATTTTTAAGAATTTAAACTCATTTTTTGAGTTTAAATTCCTTTTTAATTTTAGTATAAAATAAATATTTTTTAAACTCCTAATCAAGAATGATTATTGCTTAGTCTATGTATTAAATAAAAAAAGTTAAGATTTAAATAAAAATATTTTAAGGAAAACAATGTTATTTACAAGAGCTAGTGAATATGCTTTAATTAGTTTAATTTACATTGCAAAACATAAAAGTCCAATAGATGTAGATACTTTAGCAAGTGAATTAAATATACCAAGAAGCTTTTTAGCAAAAATATTACAAAATTTAGCAAGAGCGCATATTTTAAAATCTTATAAAGGTATTAATGGTGGTTTTATTCTGGCAAAAGAACCAAATTTAATAAATATAAAAGATGTCATAATATCTGCTGAAAAAAAAGAGCCTTTAGTTTTTGAATGCACAGGAGATGATAAGTGTCCTAGTAATAGGCACGATACTTGTAAAATATATCCTATAATTACCAACTTACAAGATAAAATAAATTCTTTTTTAACTGATATTACCTTAGAGCAGATTTTAAAATAATGGCAAAACAAAAAAATACTATGCTAAGCCTAGTAGCTCCTTATTTAGAGCCACTTGTAAAATTTAAAAGTCTTTCTATGGTAGGTTTAATAGTTGCTATTTTAGCAATTATTATCGTTCCTTTACCATCTGGAATACTTGATTTTTGCTTAGCACTTAGTATTGCTATATCGGTTTTGATGATTTTAATAGCTATGTATATTCCAAAACCGACTGATTTGACTACTTTTCCAACATTAATTTTAATAATTACTCTTTTTAGACTAAGCCTTAATATCGCAACCACTAGAATGATTTTAAGCAAAGGGCATGAAGGTCCTGCTGCGGTTAGTGATATAATTGCTAGTTTTGGAGAATTTGTTGTAGGCGGAAACTATGTAATAGGGGTTGTTGTATTTTGTATCTTAGTATTAATTAATTTTATGGTTGTTACAAAGGGTTCAACTCGTGTTAGTGAAGTTCAAGCTAGATTTACGCTAGATGCAATGCCAGGAAAACAAATGGCAATTGATGCTGATTTAAATGCAGGACTTATTACAGAAGAACAAGCTAGAGAAAGGCGTCAAGAAATAATAGGCGAAGCGAACTTTTATGGAGCTATGGATGGTTCTTCTAAATTTATTAAAGGTGATGCAGTTGCAGGTATAATCATCACTATTATTAATATAGTTGGCGGACTTTTAATAGGTATGTTTCAGCACGATTTAGAATTAAATGCTGCTGCTTCTAGTTATACTATTTTAACTATAGGAGATGGACTTGTATCTCAAATCCCAGGATTAATCACTTCAACAGCAACAGCTATAATTATTACTCGTGCAAGTAAAGAAGAAAAACCATTTGCTGAAAAATCTTTAGAGCAATTATTTGGAGATTATAAAACTTTATTTATAGTTGGATTTATTTTGTTCGTATTTGCTTTAGTTCCTGGTCTTCCTACTATTTCACTAGGTTTTATGGCTTTTGTATTTGGTGGGCTTGGCTTTTTACTTATGAAGACTAAAGATGAAGATTTATTAAGTCCTAAACCAAAGCAAAAAGGAGCAGCTCAACAGCCAAACACAAGTGGAGCAGCACCAGCTCAAAGCACAACACCACCTAGAAAAAGTGAAGCTGAAATTGCAGCAGAGCGTAAAAAGAAAAACGAAGAAAGCTTAAATCTTGAAATGCTTGAATTACAAATCGGATATTCTTTAGTAAAAGTTGCTGAAAGTGATTTAATAGATAGAATTCCAACAATGCGTCAAACAATAGCTAAAAATCTAGGCTTTTTAATGCAAGATATTAGAATAATTGACAATATTCAGTTAGACCCTAATGAATATGATTTTAGAATTAAAGGAATTTCAATTGCAAAAAATATTATATATCCTGATAAATTTTTAGCAATTGATAATGGTTTTGATGAAACCGATGAAATAGAAGGAATAGAAGTAATAGAACCTGCTTTTGGTTCAAAAGCTATTTGGATTGACCCAAGTGAAAAAAATAAAGCTACAATGAGTGGTTATGTAGTGGTTCATCCTGGTGCAGTAATTAGCACGCATTTAAGTGAATTGGTTAAAGAACACGCAGCCGAACTTTTAACAAGGCAAGAAGTAAATTCTTTATTAGATAGATTAAAGCTTACTCAAAGTGTGTTGGTTGAAGAAGTATTGAAAATCACTTCAATAGGTCTTATACAAAAGGTATTAAAAGAATTATTAAAAGAGCAAATTCCAATAAAAGATATGATAAGTATATTAGAAACAATATCTGATTTAGTGCCTTATACTCAAGATATTGATACAATAACAGATCATGTAAGAGCTAGTCTTAATAGAGTAATTACTAATATGTATTTAGATGATAATAACAAACTACAATTTTATGCACTATCAATGCAAGTGAATAGGCGTTTATTGGAAATGCTAGTAACTAATAAGAACGGCACAACAACCCTAGCAATCAATACAGAGCAAACCCACGCTTTATATACAGCAATTAGCGATAAAGTAAAAGAGCATTATAATATGCATTCAAATACTTTTATATTATTAGTAGAACCTAGTCTTAGAAGAAAGATAAAAGAGATTTGTGAAAGATTTGGGTTAAAACAAGTTGTTGTTCTTGCTTATAGCGAGATTGCAAATAACGCTGATTTTGATAATATAGGTAATGTTGATGCAGCAATTTAGAAAGGAAAATAATGAAAATATATCACCTAAGCCACACTGATTTAGATGGATATGGTTGCCAATATGTGGTAGCTAATTATTTTAAGGATTGTGAATTTTATAATTCTAATTATGGCAAAGAAATTGAAGAAAAATTTGAAGAAATTATGATAAAAGTAGAAGCAAATCCTGATGAATTTGCTCTTATTTTAATAACTGATGTAAATCCTATTGAAAGTGTTTGCGAAGAATTTACTTCTAGGGTTTCAAGGCTAAATCACGCAAAATTATTATTGCTTGACCATCATCAAACAGGCAAAGCTTGTATGGAAAAATATCCTTGGTATTTTTTAGATAGTTCAAGATGTGCTACTAAGATTACTTATGATTTTTTTAGCAAAATTTTTGGAGAAAATAAAGAGCTAAGCCTAATGGTAGATATTATAAATAGCATTGATATTTGGCTAAGTGATAGCAAATATTTTGAATTAGGCAAAATCTTAATGCAAATAATTGCTAGCAGTAAGGAGATAAATAGAACTATGTTTGCTAAGCAAAATCACGCTTATATGTTCTTTTTATTAAACAAAGCTAGAGAATATTTTCATCTTGAAAATCCAAATATTGCTTTAGAAGATGCAACTCATAGTATTAAAAAAGAGTTTTTTAAAAATGACAAAAACGATACTTTGTGTAATTTAATAAGCGATTATTTAGTAAGGATTTTAAGCGAAAATAAGCAAGATTATACGATTTATTATAAAGATAAAAAAGGCTTATTAGTCTATGATATAGGAAATGTTAGCGTTATAGGAAATGATTTTTTAGTCAAAAATCCTGAATATGATTTCTTTTTAGAAATTAATCCTGGCAAGAAAATCTCTCTTAGGGCTAATAATAAAATTGATGTTAGCTTATTTGCAAAAACGGCTTTTAATGGTGGCGGTCACGCAAATGCTAGTGGTGGGATATTTACAAGTTATAAAGATAGTAGTATATATTCTAAGATTTACGAACAAACTAAAACTTATTTGGAGAAATTTAATGAAAAATGAAGAAATTGAAGATTTAATGTATGAGATTGCTTTAATGCACAAAGCTGCTTTGTATTATGCAGGAGTTAAGAAAAATTGCTTAGAAAAGGCTGCATTTACTTATCTTGAGCTAATTGATGAAGCTAAGAGTGAAGATGATTTTGAGCTTATTTTAGAAACTATGGCTTTATTAAAAGACAAACACCCTGAGTTTTTTAACTAAAATATAAATATAATTAGTCTAATTTAAATTCTTAGAATTTAAATTAGAAAGATATTTTATAAGCATTCTAATTATTTAAATTAATCAAAACCTTACCGATTTTATTGTTATTTTTTACACTTTTTAAAGCTTGGTTTATATCATTTAGGCTAAAAATCTCACCGACTGATGGGCGGTATTTTATATTATCTAGCATAGAAGATATTTGCTTAAGTTCTTCGCCGTTTTTATTAACAAACATAAAATGATACTCACAGCCTACTTTTTTAGCGGCATTGTTTAGTTTAAGTCCTGCAAAATAAAATAAAATCTGCTTTAGTTTTGAAAGCTTCAAGCTTTTAGCAAATTTCGTATCAGGCATACCCTTTAAAGATACTAGCTTTCCGCCTTTATTTAGGATTTTAAACTGCTTAAAAGTTTCATTTCCACCAATGCAATCTATTACAAAATCTACTTTAATTTTTGTATAATCATCGTTTTTTGTAAAATACTCGCAAACACCTAATTCTAAGGCTTTTTGCTTAAAATTAGCATTTCCGCTAGCATATATTTTAAATTCTTTTGCAAGTGGCAAAGCAAGATTTCCAAAACTCCCACTAGCTCCAGAAATAAATATTGAGTTTTCATTTTTAGCATTCATTAATTTAATAGCTTGTAAAAATGTTAAAGAGGCTAGTGGCACGCAAGCTGCTTCATCATCTTTTAAATATTCAGGCACTTTTGCTATATACTTATGATTTATCGCTACATATTCAGCAAATGCTTTTTCACACATTGCATAAACTCTATCCCCAACTTTAAATTCTTTTACATTTTTACCTATGCTAGTTATAACTCCTACTAATTCATTACCTAAAATTAGTGGTAATTTATAAGGAGTTATTATATTTATTGCGCCATCTTTTATAAGATTATCTAGTGGATTTACGGCTGCATAAGTTACTTTAATTAAAGCTTCATCATCTGTTATTTTTGGAATATCAATTTCTTTTATTTCTAAATCACTTTTAAAATTATTTAAAACTGCTGCTTTCATAATTTTCCTTTAAATTTAATTATTTTTTTATGCAATTATATATACATAGCCATTAAAATCTTGCATTACAAATTCTTTTATTTCATAGCTACCTTTAGATTTGCTAGAAACAAAAACTCTTCTTTAATCCTATTTATATCTTGTAGCCTAATCTAGACATTTTCACTTGAAAAAAAGTTTTTTAATCTCTTATTTTTGTTCTATGCAAAACCCAAGCTTTTCATAAAACAAAATTGATTTATTTACGCTCGTTACAAATAAAAATGTTTTTGTGTTTTTAACACACTTTTTATAAAGCTAATTTTATTTTTAACTAAGCAAAAATATTCTTACTTAGTTAAATTTATATATAGCAATTACATTAAATCACTATTTTTTATATAGAATAATTAAATCTATTTATTTAAGTTGCATAGCATTCTCACAACCTATATTGTTGCCTAAATCACAAGCTTTATTGAAAAAATGTTTAGCTATTTGAGTATCTTGCTTTATACCTTGTCCTTTAAAATACATAAACCCTAAATTGATACAACCTATTGCATTATTTTTCTCACAAGCTTTATGATAGAATATTACAGCCTTAACAAAATCTTGTTTTTCACCTTCGCCTTTTTGGTATAAAGTTCCTAAATTACTACAAGCACTCGCATAATTTTTATCACAAGCTTTTGTATAAAATTGAATTGCTTTTGTATAATCTTGCTTTACACCCACTCCAACATTATATAAAAATCCCAAATTATAACAGCTAACAGCATACTCATCACTACAAGTTTTAGTATAAAGCTTTACTGCTTTTGCATAGTCTTGTTTTGTGCCATTTCCGCTAACATATAAACCAGCTAAATTATTACAACTATAAATAAACCCACCTTCGCAAGATTTTTTATAAAGATTAAATGCTTTAGTGTAATCTTGCTCTACTCCTTGTGCGTTTTCATATAAAACTCCTAAATGATAGCAAGCTTCAAAATCTTCATCATTACAAGCTTTTGTAGCTAGTTGTGCAGCCTTTTGATAACCATAATTATCTTTATAATTAGAACCTAAGAGAACGCAAGCAATGTAATCATCTTGATCGCATTTGATTTTTTCTAGCATATTTGTTTTAGAACAACCGATAATGCAAATGCTTAAAAGTATAAAACACAATAACTTTTTCAATTTATCTCCTTTTTCGGAAGTAAATTATACTAATTTGTCATTTTAAATTATTATTTTAAGCATTTATTATTTTGTTTAGAATTTGATTTTCGTATTCTTTTAGGTATTTTTGCGTATTGCTTTTTTTATAAAAATCATAACAAGCAAAGGTTTTAAGCACACTTGTTTTAGCTGATTGGTTTGCTTTATGAGAGCTTACACTTAGCTAATCAGTTTAAACCATGTAAGAAAAATCTATTTTAGTTTTGAAAGCTTTAAGTCTTATCTAACTTTAAAAAATACTAGCAAACGCCTAATTCTAAAGCTTTTTTAAAATTTTTATACAACTTATTTTATGTTACTTAACTAGCATTTTATACTTAATAAGGACTTATTAAAAATCTATGTTTTAAATTCTTTTACTTTTATCTAAGTTAGTTATAAAATTAAAAGATTATTTAGTGGATAAAGTCTTATAGTTTATTTTATAAATTCTTTATCCACTAGAATTTAAATATTAATTTTTTAGCTAATTTTTGATAATTCCTTTATTTTCTCTATAGCTTCATTATTTAAACCAAATCTTCTTGAATACTTATTCACACAAGAATCATCTAAAAATTCTAAAACTATTTCTTTTGCACTTACATTTTGACTTAAATTTTCTTTAATCAATCTTGTGATTTCTTGCAAAATCTCTGCACTGATATTTAATAAATCAATTTGTATGAATTCTCCTTCAAAGGCTTTTGGGTTTTGCGTGAATTCTTCTTTATTTTCTTTAGAATACTGCCTTCTTGGTTTTGCTATTCGTTTTTCAAATACCACATAACCTAATGAGTTTTTATTCTCACTTGGCTCTTTTATAAGCTCGTTAGTAATTAAGAAAAAATCATCAATAAATACCCCAACTCCATTCTCATCAGCTCTTAAACTAACTTCAAATCCATATAAATTCTCTTCTTTTTCTTTACTAAAAAACTCATTTTCTAGCTTTTTATACACTTCATCATTAAAGCATAAAATATCAAATTCTCCACCTTCATCAACCACTTTAAGCTTAGCAAAGGCTTTATTTTTTTTGCTTACTTTAAATTCTGCTTCAGTTACTATTCCTAAGCAAAAAGCATTGTAATCTCCATAATCAGCCTTGTTAAAATCGCTACTTTTTAAGTATTCAATATTTTGAGTTAGATGAGAAAATCTTTTAATATCGCCCTTAATTTTCTTACCACCCTTTTTACTAAACACTTCATATCCAAGAGCGTTTTTATCATCAGTATTTACACCTATTTCACTAGCATTTACTTCTATTAAATTATTTAAAAATAAAGTATTTTTTGCATTATCTCTTTTAAGATTTAAAATAAATGCGTAAAGAGATTTTTTGGTTTTTACATCTTGAGCTGCTAGGTTCATTGCTTTATATTTTGATGCTAAAACATCTATTAAATCAGGGTTAAAACATAAAATATTAAAATTTGAATAATAATCAAGCGCTTTAATATTTGCATAGCTTTTACCGCTTTTGCTTTGTTTAAAATCAACTTCTTCAATAATTCCTAAGCAAAATGCTTGATATTCCCCATCATCTAAATTCTCAAAATCACTACTTTTATAATGCTCAATTGATTTAATTTCTTTTTTAAACTCATCTAGCGGGTGTGAGCCAAGATATATTCCTAAATATTCTTTATCAAACTCGGCTAATTCTGCTACGCTAAATTCTTCTTGGTTTGTAATATCAATACTACTATGATATTCTGTTTCAAATTGAGAAAATAAACTCTCTTGCAATCTTTTATCATGCTCTTTTTTTGCTTTAAACTCATTAATAATATAATCAATTGCATTTAAAGCACTTTTTCTATTAATCCCAATACATTCAAAACAACCAGTCTTAGCTAAAGCTTCTAAACCTTTTTTATTCATATAAGCAGCATCAGCCCTTGCAATAAAGTCTTTCATATCGCTAAATGGCTTATTTGCTCTAGCTTTTGCAAGTCCTTCAGCACTAGGAATTCCAAAGCTCTTAATTGAGCCAAGCCCATAGACAATAGCAGCTTTTCCATCTTTTATAGTAACGTTAAATTCCCTTGTGCCATCGTTTATATTAGGTGGTAAAAGCTCTATTCCTAATCTATCTAGCTCATCTTTATATTTTTCAATTTTTTCAACTTTTCCTTCTTCGCTAGTTAGTAATGCTGCCATAAATTCTGTTTCATAATATTTTTTAAGATAAGCCGTCTGAAAGGCTACTAGAGCATAGGCTGCTGAGTGAGATTTGTTAAAGCCGTATTCAGCAAATTTTAAGATAAGCTCCCATAAATCATCAGCCTTTTTCTCATCAAAGCCTTGTTTTATAGCACCTTCTAGGTATTCTCCTTTTAATTTCACCATTTCTTCAAGCTTTTTCTTACCCATAGCACGACGAACCAAATCAGCTCCACCTAAGCTAAATCCACCAATGGTTTGAACTACTTGCATAACTTGCTCTTGATATACAATAACTCCATAAGTTGGCTCTAAAATTGGCTTTAATTCAGGGAAAGCATATACAGCTGGTTTTCTTCCGTGCTTAATATCTATAAAATCATCAACCATTCCACTATCAAGTGGCCCTGGACGATAAAGTGCTAAAACAGCGATTAAGTCTTCAAAGCAAGTTGGCTTAAGCCTAGCATTTAAATCCTGCATTCCCGAGCTTTCTATTTGGAAAATCCCAAGAGTATTTCCTGTTTGAATTAAATCATAAACGCCTTTATCATTTACATCAATTTTGTTCCAGTCTATATCTATATTATGGCGTTTTTTAATGAGTTTTATAGCATTATCAATAACGGTTAAAGTTTTAAGTCCTAAGAAGTCAAACTTAATCAAATCAACATCTTCAAGATAATCTTTCATATATTGAGTTACTAATGCGTCTGATTTTGGTTGTTTAAATAATGGGGTTTTTTTCCATAATTCTTCGTTTGAAATCACCACTCCAGCAGCGTGCATTCCTGCGTTTCTATTAAGTCCTTCAAGTGCTAATGAATACTCCCAAACCCTAGTTCCGATTTTGCTTTTGCCCCTTACGTCATCAGGGTGGCAAACTATATTTTTATACTCTGCACGATTGTCTAAATCTTCAATGAAAGCCTTAATATCAGGGTTTTTTTCGTAAGCATCTTTTAGAGTGATTTTTAGCTCATCAGGGACTAATTTTGCTAAAGTATCAGCATCTTTTATGCGTAAATCACAAACCCTTGCAACATCACGAATAACACCTTTTGCAAGTAATTTACCAAAGGTAATTACTTGAGCTACGTTATAGCGACCATATTTTTTTACAACATAATCAATTACTTCTTCACGCCTATTTTGACAAAAATCCACATCAATATCAGGCATAGATACACGCTCAGGATTTAAAAAACGCTCAAAAAGTAGATTATAAGGAAGTGGGTCTAAATCAGTTATTTCTAAACAAAACGATACCAATGAACCTGCAGCAGAGCCCCTACCAGGTCCAACAGGAATACCCATATCCTTAGCAGCTTTTATAAAATCATGAACGATTAGCATATAACCACTAAAACGCATATTTTTAATAATATTTATTTCAGTTCTTAAACGCTCTTTATAGGTTTCGTGTTTGCTCTCATCAATATATACTAAACGCTTATTAAGCCCATCCCAACAAAGCCTTTCAAACAATACATCATCATTGCTAAAGCTAAACATATCTTGACTAGGCAATTCTAAGCCGATTTTTTCAGCGTATTCAAGAGCGAATTTAAAATTTGGTGGAGTAGGGTTTCCTAAGTTTAGCTCTAAATTGCATTTATCAACTATTTCTTGAGTATTTTGCACAACTTCAGGCACATCAAGGAATAATTCGTGCATTTCTTCAGCGCTTTTTACATAGATTTCACTCATTGTATGTCTTAAGCCATTGTCTTTTTTGGCTTCATCACTTTCAGGATCAACCCCTACAATATCTCCTGTGCTAATTGCCATAAAGATATTTTGAGCTTGAGCCCTATCTTTATAAGTATAATGCGAATCGTTTGTAGCTATTACTTTTATGCCTAATTCTCTTCCTAATTTAAGTATATTTGTATCTATATTTAATTGAGAATTTATACCCATTCTCATAATTTCAAGATAAAAATCATCTTTAAAAACTTCTTTATACCAAAGTGCGGCTGCTTTTGCACCTTCATAGCCTTTAGCACCCATATCAGCATTTGTTTTTCCATTGCGACGAACTTCTTTATCATTTAAATGCCAATTAATCTCACCTGCAAGACAAGCAGAGCTACAAATTATACCTTCGCTATATTCTTTTAATAATTTTTTATTAATTCTAGGGCGATAATAAAAACCATCTATATGAGCTCTTGAAGTAAGATACATAAGGTTTTCATAGCCTTTTTGATTTTTAGCAAATAAACATATATGCCAACGGCGATTGGTTGCAGTGCTGCTTAAATCATCATCATCGTGCAAGTAGCCTTCAAATCCAATAATAGGCTTAATTCCGTGCTTTTTCATACTTTTATAAAAATGAATTGCTCCAAACATAACCCCGTGATCAGTTATTGCACAAGATTTAAAATTTAACTCTTTTAATCTTTTTGCTAATTCATCAATTTTATTTGCGCCATCTAAAAGCGAATATTCTGTATGTAAATGTAAATGTGTAAAATCCATAATTTATCCTTTAGGGCTATTTTAGTCGTTTTATCTAAAGACTTTTTAAACACAAAATCTATTTTAAATTCTTAATATTTTTATAGAATTTAAAATAATTTTGTATTTAGCTTAAAAGGAATTATTTAAAATATCTAGCATTTTTTTATGATAGGCATTAATTTCTTCTAAATCCCAGCTATTTTTAGAATAGACTTCTAATAATTTTAGACTAATTATTATTTTTTCATTTATGAAATTTTGAAAAATATTTTTCTTTTTATTAAAATCTTTATCGCTAAATTGTGAGTTTTCACTATCACTTATTAGGGCTAAATTGCCTAAGTCATCAATTTTGCTTTTGCTTTGTGGGTAAATATGCTCAACTGAATTAATATCTCTAAAGCGATAATTTGCAATGTAATTTTTATAGTTATTTTTAAAATCAACATCTTGCATTAGATAGTATTCATAGCGTTGTAACCAATAAACAATATTTGGATGATTATAATTTAAATCATCAAGATTGTCGTTTTTTGCTAGATTATCATCTAGGTTTTTTAGTTCTTTAAATAAATCTTCATCACTTTTACAAGTTAGTAAAGTTTCTAAATATTCACTAGGATTTCTAGCTACTCTTAAATAATTTAAAAACAATTCAAGCTTAGCATCCTTTAAATCTCCTAAAAGCTTATAATCTTCGTGAGTTTTTCTAACACTTCTTCTATCAAAAATAATTCTATATTCTTTTAAAGCATTTATTATTTTTATGGCGTTTTCTTTTGTTTGCTCTATTTTTCCCCAAGTATTTTCTAAGAATTTGTTTTTGTTAATTTCTATATTATTTGGAAATAAAATCTTAAAAACATATAAAACAAAAGTAGGGTAATCAATAAGGCTTTCGTATATTTTTATATTATTTTCATGATTTTTGGTATTTAAAATATCATCTATACTAAGAGCTTTGTATTCTGTATTAAAATCAGCTATTTTATCCATTTGCATACATTCATTTAAAATATTTGAATAATAAAAATATTTATCATCATCTTTTAAGAGATTTAGTAAATATGATTTTAAAATATCACTTGGATTTAATTGAATTAAATTGCTATTCATAGTTAAAAAATATTCGCCTAAATTATCATCTAAAATTACTAAATTAATTTTTATATTTTTAAAAAGGTTTTCGTTTAATTTTGACTTATCATTGTCTTTAAAATACTCTTCAAAAGTATTAAAAGCATTGTCTATATTCTCGCCTAAATTATTAAAATCATAATCCCAAATAGCATTTATTATATCTTCTCTTAAAGGCATTTTGAATCTACATTCATTTTCTAAATACGCAAAATTAAAAGCATTTGCAAATTCCCCTTCAGCTTTTTGCATTTTGTTATTTTCATAGCACATATAAGCACATAAGAAAAATATCGTGCTAAGCCTTTGTTGCCCATCAATTATTATTAATTCATTATTTCTTAAGCTAGTTGTAATTGTGCCTATGAAATATTCTTCGTTTGCATTTAAAATATCATCTAAAAGTGTTCTTATTTGCCATGTATCCCACTCGTATAGCCTTTGATAAATCGGTATTACAATGCTTTTATTAATTTCATTTAGACTTATTATTTCACTTTGCATTACTTGCTCCTAAAATATTGTATTTTTTAAACTCATCTTCTAAAAATTCAAGCCTTTGAAATGAACTAATTTGATATTCTTCTAATCTTATTAAATTATCTAATCTTCTTATAAAATTATTTTCACAATTTGAGTTTATGACCATTTTATTAATTCTTCTAAGGTCTGCAACAAGCGAAATATAATCAGTCCTTCCACCTGTAATAACCTTATAATACATTATCCTTACAATCATTCTTACCACCCTATCAAAATCTCCATCAAGAAATTTATCAAGATATACAATAAGTGTAAATTGTGTGTATATATAAGAATAATCATAATATTTGCTTTTTGGATAATTGCTTTTAACAAGTTTATTTAAAAAGCTACTTTTAGCTATCACATCTTTATTTTCATAATGTTTTTTAACCCAAGAAAAAAAGCTAATTCCATTAGCAAAACTTGCATTTATATTGTTTAGATTAGCTCCTGTGCTAAAAGGTGTAATTTTGCAATATTCATCAATAATATCAATAGCCCAAGAATAATAATAAAAATCAAATTTATGCTCATCATCAAATTTTCTAATCATTGCTAAATTTTCTAAGAAAAATTGAAAATAGTTTTTAACCACTTCGTTACTTTCATATATTTTATTACTTTTACCATCTTCAATAAATTCATTATATTTTTTCACATAGTAATTTATCAAATCACTTTGAGAATTTATAACCCAAAAAGCCTTGATTAGGTCGTAATTTTCTAGCTTTTTGCCCTTAGTGTTGATATTATCAAAAAACAAAAACTCATTTTTAGCATCATTCGTGCTAATATAAATAAAATTAATCTTTTCTAACTTTTCGTAAAAATTTGTTTTATTTTTTAGATATTCTTTTAAAAAATCGTAATTTTTCTTTATATTTATATGCGATATTTGATGATAATATTTAGCGTTTTTTAAAAAACTCTCATTATCTTTACCTAAAGCTATCAAAATAAGCTTTATAGTGGTTAGTCTTTGTTGTCCGTCTATTATTTCATAAATTGGTTTATTATCTTCTGTTACTTTGTTAGTTTTGTATAAAACGATAGAGCCGAGTAGTGTTTTATTTTCACTACTTTCAATATCCTTTAAAAGCGTTATTATATGATTTTCATTCCATACATAAGGGCGTTGATAGTCTGGTATAATTAAGTTTTTACCTAAAAGTCCTGCAAAATCAATAATTTTTGAATTTATACTCATTTTCTCTCCTTAGCTTAAAAAGTATTTTGTAAATATTTTAAATAAAACTTAGGCAAAGTTTTTAAACTTGGGCAATTATCAAACATATTACTTAATTGAAAAAAATTTTCTATCTTACTAGTATTGAACTCAAGCTTTTGATTAAAACTTTTACAATAATAAAACATATTTTCCATATTTTCTACATTTTTTGTATCAAATTCAAGCTCTTGATTAAAATTAAAACAATATGCAAACATTGCATCCATATCTTTTACATTAGAAGTATCAAATTCAAGCTTTTGATTAAAAATTTCACACGAAGAAAACATAACACTCATGTCTTCTACATTGCTTGTGTTAAGCTTAAGTAATTGATTAAAATTTGAGCAACCTGCAAACATAGCCCTCATATCTTTTACATTAGAAGTATCAAATTCAAGTTTTTGATTAAAACCACATATAAAAAACATACATTTCATATCCTTTACATTACTTGTATTAAATGAAAGTTTATTGTTAAAATTACTATCTGCAAACATAAAACTCATATCAACTACATTAGAAGTATCAAAACTAAGCTCTTCATTAAAATAATAACAATGAGCAAACATCCCACTCATATTAAGCACTTTGCTAGTGTCCCACTCGTTAATCCCACTAAAATCACTTCGCTTACAATTATAAAAAAGCCAACTCATATCGGTAATTAAACTTGTATCAATATCACCTAGATAAATGCTCTCATCATTTACTAGCTCTTTTAATTCTTCTTTTGTAGTTGGTTTTAGATTGTTTTTATTCGAAATTTTGCTTTTAATTAAAGGCTTTGTAGGGCTTAAGACAAATATTTTAAACTCATCTTCTATGTTTTGGTCAAAAAACACTACACCTTCTTCTAGTCTATTGTATATATTATTCATCGTTTCAACATATTCATAAAAGTTGCAGTCTTGCGGTAAATTTGTATATATAATACAACCATTTTCTACATTTATTGAGTCGTAATTATCATATGCTTTCAATATTCCGCATTTAATATTTTCTAACATTTGAGAAAGTTGAAAAAAGGTATATTCGTGAATACCACAGCTTTTGACATCTTTTAATAATATATTGTAAATAATCTTTAAAACAACGCCTTCTTCTATAAATAAACCTTCTTCGCTATATGCTAAAGTTATTTTATCACCATATATCTTTTCTATTAATTTTAACATTTTTACTCCTTTGATTTTAGCGATTGTATCATAATCAAGTGCCTGATTATGTCCATATGTGATTTTTCTAAAAAAATTTTTTTAGAATTTGAATTAGGAATTTCATTTTAATTTTATATTTGGTTTAAGAACTTCACTCTCGCAAAATTATTTAATTTAGATTAAAGATACACGAAACAAATTCATCTCGTGTATTTGAATTTATTTTATGTATTTTCAAATGATTTTTGTAAGACTTCTAACATTTTCTCTTGGTGTTTTTTAATTTGTGCTTTTTTCCAAATAGAATTATTTAACTCGTTATTATTCTCATCTTTTTGATAATCTTTATTTTCATATACATCCAATAATTTTAAGCTGATTATTTTTTTATCTTTGTTTTTATAATTGTCAAATATTCTTTTCTTTTCAGTAAATACATTATTGCTAAAAGTTGAGTTTTCACTGTCTGTTATTAGAGCTATGTTTCCAAAATTATTAAGCACTTTTTTATTTTCTCCATCTTCGCTTAAACCGTCTGAATCATTTTGTGCTAAAACATGTTCTACTGAATTAACATATCTAAAACGATAGCTTTTATTATTATTTGAATAATTACTAATTAACAAATAATACTCCAAACGATAAAACCAATAATGCGGGGTATTTGTGCCTTTATTTAAAAAATCAAAATTTATGTCTTTCTTTGTGCATGCTTTATTTATAAAATCATCTAAAGTTTCAATTAAATTTGAAGCACCATCAATAGTTTTGTAAGCTAAAAAGTCATCAATATTTTTTAGGTAGTCTTTAAGTTTGTCAGCATTGTTTTTTAATATTTCCAAACAATTTTCATTAGTTATTTCTGTTTGCTCTTCTATGATTTTATTTTTACAAAATTCTAAATAATGTGTTAAAAAGTGGTGGTAGTTGGTATTATCCCCACGCCTTGCTACTCTTAGATAGTTTTGGATTAGTTTTAATTCAGTAGTATTATCAACTTCATTCCAATCATCGTTTTTGTCATCATACTTTCTAAATCTATTCCATAATTTATATTCATTTTCTTCATCATCAGCTTTTCTTTTTATCACAAAGGTATCAAAGATAATTCTATAATTTTTTAATGCTCTTATTATTTTTATTGCTATTATTGCTCCACAATTATTATTAAATTCTAAACAATCCCAAGTGTTTTCAAGGAATTTATCTTTTTTTATTGATATTTTTATATCTTTTTTAAAAATAGTTGATTCTTGCCTTGATAAAATCTTAAAAACATGCAAAACAAAGGTAGGGAAATCAATAATGCTCTCAAACTCGGCTCTTTTTTGTTTTTTGTCTTTTTCTTTGTTTATTTTATGATTATCAATTATATCTTTAATACTTAGATTTTTATTTTTTATGCTGCTGTTTTGATTTTTATCTTCGTAACAAAATGTAAAATAATTCATCTGCGAACATTCATCAAATATCCTAGCGTATTTTGTAACTTTATTTTCCTTGTTTGTTTTACCCTCCGCTTTGCTTTTTTCACAATCACTTGTTTTGTTTGTGTTATTTTGTTTTTCTTCATAATCGCTTATTAGTTTTAATAACCTTGCCTTTAAAATATCTGTGCCATCAAGCTGAACGCCTGTATTATTCATTCTTACAAAATATTTATTTAGCTCCACTTGATCGCCTAAAATCACTAGATTGAACTTAACTTGTTCTCTTATAAATTTAATAAATTGTTGCTTATCTTCTTCATTATCTTTACCGAAATACACTTCAAAAGTTTTAAAAGCATTCTTAAAACCTGCATTAGTATTGTTTGTATCATTAAAACACTTATCTAAAGATTTACCTTTGCAATATTCATCTATAGCCTTAGTATCTTCTTCTCTAATAGGCATTTCTATATTAAAATATTCTCCTACACTAACATGATTTTTTTCGAAATGTTTGAAAACTAGCCAAATAGTAGTTAGCCTTTGCTGTCCGTCTATAAGGATATATTTGTCATCATTTTCTGATACTACAATATTACCTATAAAATGAGATTTTTGTTCTTCTTGGTTTTTATTATGTTCAATACAATTTTCAAAATCATCTAAAAGAGCTTTTATTTGCTCATCTTTCCAAGCATAAAGCCTTTGATAAGGCGGAATTATGAAAGTTTTGTTTTTAACATCATTGTGAATAAAACTTGCGATTAACGATTTAGTGTTACTTGACATTATTTTTCCCTTTCATCATTATATTTATGTTTATATACGATTTTGTTTTCAAAATTTTTGTAAAAATTATCAAGATAGGCTGTTAGTTCATTGTGAGTTTTTGCTTTTATAGTTTTTTTTGCTTTTAGTTCTTCTTCTTGGCATTTTTGCCCTTTCTTTTCTAATAGTTTTTCCACTTCGCTAGCATAACTTGCAAAATAAATATGCTTTACTAAATCCTTAGCATTCTTAGGACAATTTACCCTATCTTCTAGTAATCTATGCGAATATACTACCCTTGATAGCGATGGTGATATCTCTTTAGAATTTTTAAATTTACTTTCACACAAGACTAAACACATCATAAGTCCATCAAATGTATTTAAATTACCAACCTTTGAATGTGGTTTCCATAGGGGGTTAAAAGATTCATTATTTTCTAAAATAGATTTATATATTTTTTCGTATTTTTTAAGATACTTAAAGAAATCATCCCCATATTTATAATTAGATAAAATCCCAATATTTGTAGCTCTTTTACCATCTAAATCTTCATTGCAAAGCTCATTAAAAGCAACTTTGTCAAACTTATTATCTCGACTACTTCCTTTTATCCATAGTCTTGTAGGAATTAAAAATTTTAATAAAAGTGTCTTTATATTAGGCTGGGTTTTACATTTTTCTTCAAATAAACCCTCATAATATTTTGCCCATTTATTTAGCATTTTTTCATTTTTGATAGATTGAAGATGAAAAGCTTTTATAAGGTCGTAATTTTCTAGTTTTTTGCCTTTTGAGTTGGTATTGTCAAAAAAGATAAAAGCATCATCGGCTTTTGTTGTAGCTACTATTATAAATTGAGTTTTTTCTAGCTTTTCTAAAAAATCTTTAGCTTTATCTTCGTTGCTCAAATAGTTTTTAATATACTCATAATTATTCTTGATATTATCTTGAGAAATTTTATGAAAAAAGCTTACATTACTTAGGTAGTTACTATATCCATTGTGATTTTCCATAACAATTTTATATTCACTTAACACCATCAGAATAAGCTTAATCGTAGTTAGCCTTTGCTGTCCGTCTATTACTTCATAAATTGTTTTATCATCTCGCTTGATTTCGTGTAAAATAATAGAGCCAAGCAAAGCTCCACTTTTACTATTTTCAATATCTTTTAAAAGCATTTTTATTTGTTTTAATTCCCATACATAAGGGCGTTGATAATCAGGTATGCTAAGATTTAGTTTGGTTAATTTATCAAAAGTTAATATGCTTGAGCTTACATTATCCATAAAAATCCTTTAGATTATAAAATTACAATTTCATTAACTCATTTTTAGCTTTTTCTAAATCATCAAGATTTAATAATAAATCAAATTCCTTAGGTTTTTTATAGACCTTATCATAATAATTGATTAAAAGTATTTTTGCTACACTTTTTAAATCCTTATTATTATAAGCAGTGCTTAGCTCATAAACTAAGGCATTTCCTAAATAAGGCTTTAATCTCTCAAGACAAAAATAAAAAAACTCCGAGCTAATGTTTTGATAATCATTCACACAATTTTGCACTCTAATATCCAAACTAGCTTCGCAAAACACCTTAATACCGCTATTCATTTGCTCGTAAAAATTATTAAATAAAGTTATAGTTCCTATGTTTTTGCTCTCTGCTTCTATGAATACTTTTGCATCTTTTAATGCTTTTAATTCATTTATTAGATTTATATCAAATTGTTGTTGGCTAGGTTGTAAAAACCCACGAGAGCCAAAAGTTGAGCCGAAATGATGGGCTAATTTTTCTAAATCTATTTTATTATCAAGTAATTTTAAAAGCCTTGTTTTACCACAAGCTGTATTTCCTGCTAGGCTTATAAAATTAGGATTTTGATAGCTATTAAGATACGAAATCATCTCGTTTCTAAGTTCTTTAAAACCACCTTCACATTTATAGACTTTAAATCCAATCTCACTTAAAATATGACCTATCGCACCACTTCGCTGACCACCCCTAGCACAATAAATATATATTTCATCTTTATGTGGATTTGCTATATTTTGTATTTTTTTAAGATGAATGCTTGTGTTTTTGCAAATAAAACTAGCTCCTAATAATTTTGCGTTAAATTTATTAGTAGCATATTTTGTCCCTACTAATTTATGCTCTTCGTTATTTAAAGCAAAAAAGTTTAAGGCTTTTTTTAAATGTGCTTTTTTGTATTCATTTGGACTTCTTGCGTCTATTAAAATATTTTTATTAATATTTAAAAATTCTTTAGCACTAATTAGCTGCATTGTAGTTTTTAAAGCTCTCTTTTATCTTTAAATATAATTCATCTAGGCTAGTCCCTATAACTCTAGTATCACAAATAGTGGTTATAAAATTAGTATCCTTATGCCATCTTGGTAAGACATGTAAATGCAAGTGTTTTGCAATACCAGCACCTGCTGCATCGCCTAAATTAAGTCCGATATTTACTCCTTGTGCGTGCAAGGTTGTTCTCATAATATTTTCAGCAAATCTAGATATTTTTGCCATTCTAAGCCAAGTTATCTCATCTAAATCGTTTAAAAACTCAACATGCTTTCTAGGAGTTATTAGAATATGCCCCGGAGAATAAGGGTATTTATTCATTAAAACCCTACATAATTCATCTTCATAAACTAGCACTTCACTAGCTTCGCAAAAAGGACATAAACTTCTATCTTCTTTAAAATATTTATCACGCCAAGGTGCTTTTAGGTGTTGCATTAAGAATTCCTTTATATTTAGTATTTGGAACATTTTTTAATAATTTATCGTTAGCAATAAAAATATCAAATTGTTTTATGGTAGCTTTAAATAAATCTATATTGTTTTTAGCTAAAAACCCTAAGCTAAAACCACAATTTTTTGCAAGATTTAATAAATCATTATTAGCAATTTTATCCAAAACAATCCCATCAGCTCCGTAAATACTAGCTTTGATTAATTCATCTTCGCTTAAGTTTTTTGAATAATAAAATAAATGCTTTTTAACATAACGCCTAGCATAACCTAGCTCATCAAAATCACTGGTAATAAAAGCATCATTTAAATCATTTAAGTCATAGCTAAATTTAATTATTTCATTTTTAAATTCACTTAAATCTCTTGGATAAAACAGATTAAATCCAAGACTTTTTATTAGAATTTCTTTGCTTAATTCTTGCATTTATTTATCCTTTGATTATGCAGTTTTATTTCATCTTCATTTAAAACATCTTCGTTTTGTAATACTTTTTGCATAGTTTCTTGTGCGTTTTTGCAATCATTTATTAAATAATATCCCCAAGCTAAAGTATCAAGAAAATAAGCATTATCAGGTTCTTGTTCTAAAGCTTTTTGTATTAGTTTTATACCTTTTGCAATATCAATTTTTGTATTTACTGTATTAATTACAAAAATCATATTTGGGTGAGTTCTAATGTTTTTTGAACCGATGTAGTAAGCTAATGATGTTTCTTTTTTACGAATTTACAGTTATTCTTCTTTTTTTGTTAATAAAAGAAAAGTTCATTCTTATAGCAT